>NZ_JBGCUC010000007.1:0-274346 GCF_043420595.1 Erwinia plantamica | reverse complement strand
GCTTTAGCGCGGTGGTCCCACCTGACCCCATGCCGAACTCAGAAGTGAAACGCCGTAGCGCCGATGGTAGTGTGGGGTCTCCCCATGCGAGAGTAGGGAACTGCCAGGCATCAATTAAGAGCAGTAAACGTGACTAAACCGTTTGCGCTCAGACCTTCCAGTGATGTGGAAAGGGCGAAACACCTGAGATCGGAAGCAACATTCTGAGTTCAGTACAGAATCGGTGGAGCGGTAGTTCAGTTGGTTAGAATACCTGCCTGTCACGCAGGGGGTCGCGGGTTCGAGCCCCGTCCGTTCCGCCACTTTATATAAGGCCCTGAGCTAACGCTCAGGGCTTTTTTTTGCGTGTAAGTTTTGGTCAGCCGGCCTGCCTGTGTTCTGCCATTATTCCTTCCTGGACAGGCCAGCCTTCGACTATCTTTTTTCTTTAAAGCGGATGTTGCCTGAGCCATTCGCTGACAAAATCAATAAAAGAGCGAACGCGTGAGTTAGCCGAGCGATCCCCATAGTAAACCGCGTTAAATGGCATATCTACCGGCACAAGCCTGTCGGCCATAACCTCTATCAGCGAACCATCGTTTAAATCTTTATTGATCATAAAGTCCGACAGGCAGGCAATGCCGTTACCGGCCAGGCACAGCTGCCTGAGCGTCTCGCCGCTGTTTGAGGTACTGGCGGGCGTAATGTCATAAAGCTGCCCGTCTGCATTAGCAATGGGCCAACGGTTCAGGCTCAGGGGTTCAACAAAACCCAGACAGTCGTGCTGTGCCAAATCCTCTACGGTTTGCGGCGTGCCGAACTGTTGCAGCCAGCCAGGGCTGGCGACTATTTTACGTCGACTATTAAACAGCAGGCGCGCGCGAAGGCTGGAATCAGTAAGATTACCGGCACGGATTGCGATATCTACCTTACGTTCAATCAGATTGATAAAAGTTTCGGATGAAACCAGAGAGAGGGTGACTTCAGGAAAGCGCTCCCGAAAAGGTTTAATCATCGGCATTAACAGATGCAGAACCACCGGCGTAGCAGCATCAATACGCAGTGACCCTTTTGGCAGCCTTTTTCGTTCTGCCAGCTCGTTTTCCGCTGCGGACATCTCCTGAAGAATCGCCTGAACGCGCTTGAAGTAGGCTTCGCCTTCCTGGGTTAATTTAATCTGTCGGGTGGTGCGTGTCAGTAGCTCTACCTCGAGCTTGTTTTCCAGCTTTTTTACCGCACGGCTAACGGCAGAATTTGCCATTTTCAGCCGCTCGGCGGCCTTGCTGAAACTGCCGCTTTCCACCACGGCGACAAAAATCGCCAGTTCCTCTGAGTTTGCCTTCATGACTGCTTCCTGAACGTAATGCTTTTTTTGGAGCCTGCAGGCGGTAATTAAAGCATGAGGAAGCAGGGGAAGCCAGACAACGGGTGAGGCTGCCAGGCCTCTGTCAGTGCGTTGACAGCAATAAAGCATCCCCGCGGCGTTGTCTGAAAACGCCCGGTGCTCGTCTGGCCTGTAAACAGTCGGATCTCTGCCCTGTTATGAACGCTATCAGATACATAACCGGAGCCGGTGCGTTAAATCGACTACAGTTACAGGCGGCGGACAACCAAAAGTTTGTATTTGCTTACCTTCAGCTGGCACTTATTAGGCGCCTCCGATTGAAACCCGGCCATAAAGTCCCTATAACTGAATGCAGGATCATTGATCAACACGCAGAGGTCAGACGCTAACGTGCGGAAAAAAACTTATGCCATGAGATATGTAGCAGGGCAGCCAGCGGAACGTATTTTTCCGCCGGGCGCTATGCTGCATATGGGCAAAGCGTTACCGCCCGGTGCGCCGCTGACAGAGCACGCTACGCTACGGGTGCTGGTATGGAACATATTTAAACAGCAGCGCGCCGAATGGCTTTCGGTATTACAAAACTTCGGTAAAGACGCTCAGCTGGTATTGCTACAGGAAGCGCAGACGACCCCAGAGCTGATCCGTTTTGCCACCAGTAACTATCTGGCGGCGGATCAGGTACCGGCATTCGTCCTGCCGCAGCATCCTTCCGGCGTGATGACGCTGGCCGCTGCGCATCCCGTCTACTGTTATCCGCTGCGCGAACGTGAACCGCTGCTGCGGCTGGCTAAATCAGCCCTTGTCACCGCCTATCCGCTACCGGACGGCAAGATGCTGATGGTGGTGAATATCCATGCGGTCAACTTTAGCCTGGGGATCGACGTATACAGCAAGCAGCTTGGCCCTATAGGCGAACAGATTATTCACCATAAAGGGCCGGTGATTATGGCCGGGGATTTTAATGCCTGGAGCCGCCAGCGGATCAATGCGCTTTATACCTTTGCCCATAATATGGGGCTGCACGAGGTCAACTTTACCGACGACCATCGCCGTAAAGCCTTTGGCAGGCCGCTGGACTTCGTTTTCTACCGCGATATGGGCGTAGCGGAGGCCTCCGTGCTGGTGACGCGTGCTTCCGACCATAACCCTTTACTGGTTGAGTTTAAGCCTTAATCCTGTACCAGAGCCACGGCGCGCACGGGCGAGGCGGAGCCGCCTTTGATACGCAAAGGCAAAGCGATAAAGGTAAAAGCCGTCGGCAGGCTGTAAAGGTTTGCCAGGCTTTCAACGATCAGGCCTCCGGCACTTAGTATCGCCTGATGAGCCGGATAATCTTTGCTGCCTGCATCATCCAGCGACATCGCATCGGTACCGAAAACCGTAACGCCTTTTCCCAACAGGTAATCTGCGCCTCTGGCTGACAGCCCCGGCCAGCCGTTCATAAACGCGGTATGATCGGGACGGCAACGCCACTTTTTATCGTAGCCCGTATGAAACAGGACGATATCCTTTGCCGCTATTTCGCCGTATCTGCCTTCCCAGTCCGCGATCGTCGCACGCGTAATCGCGCTGTTTTGCGGCAAATGGGTCATATCCAGACAGCGACCACGCCCGGTCAGCTGGCGAATATCAACCTTATCAATGCTTTTTCCGCCCGGTATAAAATGTGCCGGCGCGTCTATATGCGTGCCGCAATGATCGCCTAAGCTCAGCTGACAGTTATAGTTACCGTCGCCTGCGGCGAATGTTTCTGCGCTGCTCATGAAAAAGCGCCCGTCACCGGGCCAGACCGGCATGCCTTCTTCATAAACGTGGCTCAGTTCAATCAGGCGATGCTGGTTCAGCAGCGCAACCAGATCATTCGTCATGGCGGCCTCAGGATCGTTGGACAGAGGGGCAGTAAAGCACAGGAGAGGGGAACGGGAAATGTCGGGCATAAAAAAACCAGTCCGAAGACTGGTTTTTAAACTGAGCTTTAGCTGTCAGGCGTGGCGTTGTTGGTGACAAATAGCGTCAGCCTGTCGCCGGGCTGAATATTCGCCGAACCGCCGCTGTTCCAGCGCAGCAGATCTTTCGTGTTCACGCCGTGACGTTTTGCGATGCTGGCCAGAGAATCACCCTTACGAACCTTATAGGTGATGCTGTTGCCATTATCGGCCAGTCTGGCTGCGCTTTCGCCGCCGCCCAGGCTGAGCGTCTGCCCCGGTTTGATGTTCACGCCGCGCAGGTTATTAGCCTGCTGTAGCGTCTTCACCGACACGTTCAGGCGTTTTGCAATGCCTGACAGGGTATCACCATTACGCACCTTGTAAGAGGTGCTGGTACTGGCCAGCGCCGTTGGCTGCACCGCCGCGATATCGCCTGTTGCCAGGGAGTTGCGCAGCTGCGCCACGTGCGACTTCGGCACCATGATATAGTGCGGGCCGTTAGGCGCCGTCATCCCGCGCTTGTAGCCTGTATTAAAGCTCTTCAGCTTGTTCAGCGACATGCCGGCCATTTCCGCCGCCTGCGTCAGCTCAATCTGCTGACCCACTTCAACACGCGCCAGCGCACGGGTTTCGTTAGGTTCCGGAAGACGGATGCCGTAACGCTTGTTGTTTTTCAACAGCTCGCTTAACGCCAGCATCTTCGGCACATAAACCGTGGTTTCATGCGGAAGCGACAGCGACCAGAAATCCGTTGCCTTACCGCGAGCCTTGTTGCTTTTTATCGCTTTCAGCACGCGGCCTTCGCCGCTGTTGTACGCGGCCACGGTCAGCAGCCAGTCACCGCCGAACATCCCGTTCAGCCGCTGCATCATATCCAGTGCGACTTTGGTAGAGGCGACAATATCGCGACGACCGTCATACCACTGGTTCTGCTTAAGACCATAATTACGCCCCGTCTGCGGCACGATCTGCCAGATGCCTGCGGCATTGGCAGAAGAGGTCGCATGAGGATCAAAAGCGCTCTCCACTATGGGTAATAGTACCAGTTCCATCGGCATCTTACGTTGCTTAATCTGCTCGACAATCCAGTACATATACGGCTCAGCCCGTAACGTTACATCGTGGAGATAGCTCTTGTTTCTTAAATACTTTTGTTTTTGTTCGCGTATCCGGGGGTTTTCCGGAACCTTCATCTTCAGCTCATCGCTAATGAAATTCCACAGATCCTGATCTTTCGTCAGGCTGGTCCCATCGTCCTGCCAGCGTGGCGATAACAACCGATCTGCGTTCTGACTGCTCTGTGCTGAAGACAAACTCTGTGCATGCTGTTCGGGGGCGTCGTGCTTAGGCGCCTGGCACCCCACCAGCAGGACCGAGGCGAGTAGTAATATCGCTTTAGCCTTCATGTGTGTGTCATTGTTCGCTTAAAAGACGAGCAACTATACGTGCTCGGGCTGCTCAACACAACCCGAAAAATCAAAAATGGTCTTTCTTCTCGCGTAGAGTTGCAAAAACTTGCCATTCTTGTTGCGGAGGTGTTTCGAAGCCAATAACTTTCTGTAAATCAGCATCTTGCGTACGCAGAAAAACATTTATTTGCCGCTCAAAAGCGAGCGTTACGGGCAAGGAAACCGCGTTTTTTGCACGTAACTCCTTAATTTCGCGATAATAGCCCGCTATTTTCGTATCCTGTGGCAGCAGCGAGCAGGCAAACTTCATATTCGATAACGTATATTCGTGCGCGCAGCACACCAGCGTTTCACCCGGAAGCTGATTAAGCTTTTGAAAAGAATTGAACATCTGTTGAGGGGTACCTTCAAACAGACGTCCACAGCCGCCGGAAAACAGCGTATCACCACAGAAAAGGTAAGGTGCGCTATAGTATGAGATATGTCCTAAAGTATGCCCCGGCGTAGCAATCACACTAAATTCGAGGCCCAAAATAGCGACCTTATCACCCTCAGCGACAAGCCGATTGCTTCCCTTATCTTGTGTCTCTTGCGGGCCGTACACCACCAGATCGGGAAAATGTTGCAGCAGTTCTTTCACGCCGCCAACGTGATCGTGATGATGATGCGTCAGCAGGATCGCCGCTGGCCGCCACTGGTTTTTTTCCATGGCCGTCAGTACCGGTGCCGCTTCGCCCGGATCGACAATCAGGCAGTCGCCCCGATCGTTATTTAATGTCCAGATGTAGTTATCCTGAAAAGCCGGAATGCTGGTAAGATTCATTATCGCCTCGTTGACTGGCCGCAATGGAAAGAAGATGGTAAAGCATGAAGCCCGCTAAAACACGCCATATTCGTCACGTGCCGTATTCCTGGGCGGACATCCCCTGGGGAGACTACTATCGTGACGCGCTGACCCGGCATCTGCAACCCTGTCTGGACAGGCTATACGGTTTTCATTTGCTGAAAATCGGCTCGCTGAGCGCGGAAATCGACACGGCAAGCTGCGCCATTTCGCATCAGGTCAACGTTGGCTTACAGGGCGACAATTTGCAGGTTCTGGCCGATGCCGGCAGCCTGCCTTTTGAATCAAAATCGGTTGATGCCTGTTTACTGGCGCACAGCCTGGCCTGGAGCAGCGATCCGCACCGTATTCTGCGCGAGGTAGATCGCGTTTTGATCGATGACGGCTGGATGATTATCAGCGGCTTCAATCTGTTCAGCGTGCTGGGGACGGGCAAACTGGTGCCCGGCCTGCGCCAACGCGTGCCGTGGAACAGTCGGATGTTTACCCAGACCAGGCTGATGGACTGGCTCAGCCTGTTAAACTACGAGGTGGTGCAGCGCTCGCGCTTTCAGGTGCTGCCGTGGAATCGTCAGGGCGGTAAGGTCATCAGCACGCATCTTCCGGCGCTGGGCTGCCTGAGCATTATCGTCGCGCGCAAGCGGACTTTCCCGTTAACGATGAATCCGGCCAAAAAGGCAGCGGCCCAAAGAAGGCTTGCACCCGCCGTTGGCGCAACCAGCCGGATGCGTCGACGCCATCAGGATGCTGACTGATAGCCGATGTCTTCAAAGGATGGATTGCCGGCGGCCGCGCGCGCCAGTTCGTCACAGCGTTCGTTTTCAGGATGGCCGGCATGGCCTTTTACCCATTCCCAGGTAATTTGATGCTGGCCCAGTGCCGTATCCAGCCGTTTCCAGAGATCGACGTTTTTAACCGGCTTTTTGTCCGCCGTTTTCCAGCCGCGCTTTTTCCAGTTATGGATCCAGCTGGTAATGCCCTGACGCACGTATTGGCTGTCGGTACTCAGCACGACGTCGCAGGGTTTAGTCAGCGCTTCCAGCGCGACGATAGCCGCCATCAGCTCCATTCGATTATTGGTGGTCAGCTGATAGCCGGCGCTGAACGTTTTCTCGTGCTGGCCGTAACGTAAAATTGCGCCGTATCCGCCCGGGCCAGGATTGCCAAGACAAGAACCATCGGTGAAAATTTCTACCTGTTTAGGCATCTCTGGTAGACTCCCTGTGAAAAAAAGCCAAGTCTGACATAAACGGGTCCTATGAGCACAGTAAATACAACGCGTCAGATCGTCCTCGATACTGAAACCACCGGTATGAATATGATCGGGGTGCACTATGAAGGGCACCGCATTATTGAAATCGGCGCCGTTGAGGTGGTAAACCGTCGTCTCACCGGCAACAACTTCCATGTTTATCTCAAGCCCGATCGCCTGGTCGATCCGGAAGCGTTCGGCGTACACGGTATTGCCGACGAATTTCTGGCGGATAAGCCGACCTTCGCCGACATTGCCGACGATTTCCTGGCCTATATAGAAGGTGCCGAGCTGGTGATCCATAACGCCTCGTTTGATATCGGCTTTATGGACTACGAATTCGGCAAGCTTGGCCGCAATATCCCCAAAACCGAAACCTTCTGCCAGATAACCGATAGCCTGGCGATGGCGCGCAGGCTGTTTCCCGGCAAGCGCAACAGCCTGGATGCGCTCTGCTCGCGTTATGAAATAGATAACAGTAAGCGAACGCTGCACGGCGCTCTGCTTGACTCCGAAATTCTGGCCGAGGTCTTCCTGACCATGACCGGTGGGCAGACGTCGCTGAAGTTTTCGATGGAGGGCGACAGGCAGGAGCAGAGCAACGACGAAACCATCTATCGCATCACGCGTCCGGCTTCTGGCCTGTCCGTGATAGCGGCGACGGACGAAGAGATTGCCGAACACGAATCCCGCCTCGATTTGGTGATGAAGAAGGGCGGAAGCTGCCTCTGGCGTGCCTGAAGACGTTGAAATGTCGTAAGAGTCGAAAAAACAGGCAGTCGATCAGCAAGCTTAAGAAAAAGCATTGACGGGATGCAGGCCGCACCGTAATATTCGCCCCGTTCCCGACGGGGAACAAAGCGCGGAGCGGTAGTTCAGTTGGTTAGAATACCTGCCTGTCACGCAGGGGGTCGCGGGTTCGAGCCCCGTCCGTTCCGCCAAGTATCCGGAAAGCCCGATGCAGCAATGCATCGGGCTTTCGTCATTTCGGCATACAGCCCGTGATTTTATTCCTTTCTGCTTTTCTCTTCCTGAATCAGCCTCGCCGTTCCAAAAGCCTTTATCCACTGCTGTTCAAACTGATTGACCGCGGCGGTAACCGCTGGCGCAGAGAGGATCTGTTCGGCCACATCCAGCGGCAACGTTATTGCTTCGCAGCCAGCCAGCATACACTCCAGCGCCTGGCGAGGCGTTTTGAAGCTGGCCGCCAGCACTTTAGCCCCCGGCGCATGCAGAGCAAGCAGCTGTTGAAGTGCTTCTACTGTCTGAATGCCATTTCCGCCCTGGGCGTCAATACGGTTAACGTAAGGCGCGACATACTCCGCGCCAGCCAGCGCCGAGAACAATCCCTGCGCTGCGCCATAAACGGCGGTGCCCAACGTTGGAATAGCCTCTTTTTTCAGCTGCCTGATTGCCGCCAGGCCTTCTGTCGTAGCCGGAATTTTTACGATCACATCAGGAAGGATCGCGCGCAGCTGTAACGCTTCCTCCACCATCTCTTCCGCCCGGGCGGCAATAACCTGAGCAAAAATTTTGCCCTGGCCGCCCAGCGCCGCCTGCAACTCAGGTAACAGAATGGATAACGGCATTTTCCCGCCGGCGACAATAGCCGGATTGGTGGTCACGCCCGCCAGCGGCAGTATCCTCGCTAAACGTTTTACCGCCGCTACATCCGCAGTATCAAGATAGAGTTCCATATAGCTCCTTAAGCCTGTTGACGATCGCAATTCCGAAATATTACCCGCTGCGTGAACTTGTTTATTGCCCGGGATCAAAGTTACTTTCATTTGAAAGTACTTAAATCTTCGTACGTAATATGACGGAGGCGGTTCATGATTTTCAATATTCAGCGCTATTCCACACACGACGGGCCTGGTATCCGCACCGTGGTGTTTTTAAAAGGCTGTTCGTTGAAATGTCGCTGGTGCCAGAATCCGGAAAGCTGCTCGCGCGAGCGCGAAATCCTGTTTGATAAAAGAGCCTGCCTGTCGGGCTGCGAGTTATGCCAGCTGGCCGTGCCGGACGCCATCGTTCGTCAACAACAACAACTCGTCATTTTCCGGGAGAAGATGCGTCCCAACCATTTCTCCGCGTTGGAAAACTGTTGCCCCACCCAGGCGCTGACGATCTGCGGCGAAGAGAAAAGCGCAGCGGAAATTATGGCCGTAGTCAGGCGGGATAAGCCTTTTTATCAGCGCAGCGCGGGCGGCGTGACGCTTTCCGGCGGCGAGCCTTTTATGACGCCAAACCTCACCGAAACGCTCTTACGGCTCAGCCATCAGGAAGGGATCCATACGGCCGTGGAAACCTGCCTGCATGTGCCGTGGCGTTATATCCAGCCTTCGCTGCCCTGGATCGACCTGTTCCTGGCCGACCTTAAACACACCGACGAAGCGCGTTTTCAGGCATGGACGAACGGTTCGGCGAAGCGGGTGCTGGCTAATTTGTGCAAGCTGGCGGAAACGGGCAAGGAGATCGTCATCCGTGTACCGCTCGTTCCGGGTTTTAATGCCGATCGGCAGTCGATCCGCAGCATAGTGGATTTCACCGCCGATCGATTACGGGCCAAAGAGATCCATTTCCTTCCCTATCACACGCTGGGTAAAAGCAAATATGCCTTGCTTAATCAGCCTTACCTTGCGCCAGCCAGGCCGCTCGATAATCCGGAAATCCTTGCCTTTGCGCAGTCGTACGCGCGGCAAAAAGGCCTGATAACCACGCTAAGAGGATAAAATGATGACCAGACTCAACCTTGATGTTTTAAGCAGCCGTATCAAAACGCATAAAGAAGCCCTGATCGCTATCAGCAAGCCCCCGATTTGTACCGAGCGCGCGCGGCACTATAGCGAAATCTATCAGCAGCATCAGGATAAACCCGTACCGGTTCGCCGCGCGCTGGCGCTGGCACACCATCTGGCGGAACGGACTATCTGGATTAAGCATGATGAGCTGATTGTAGGCAACCAGGCCAGCAAGGTGCGCGCCGCGCCCATTTTCCCGGAATATACCGTGACATGGATCGAAAAAGAGATCGACGATCTGGCGGATCGTCCCGGCGCGGGCTTTTCTGTTTCTGAAGAGGACAAGCGGGTACTGCATGAAATCTGCCCATGGTGGCGCGGCCAGACGGTGCAGGATCGCTGCTACGGCATGTTTACCGGGGAGCAGAAGGCGCTGCTGGCAACCGGCATCATCAAAGCGGAAGGGAATATGACCTCCGGCGACGCCCATCTGGCCGTCAACTTTCCGCTGCTGCTGGAGAAAGGGCTGGATGGCCTGCGTGAGAAAGTGGCGGAACGCCGCAGCCGCATCGATCTGACGCATCTGAACGATCTGCATGGCGAGCAGTTTTTGAAAGCCATCGATATCGTTCTTCAGGCCGTAACTGAGCATATCAAGCGCTACGCCACTCTGGCCCGCGAAATGGCGCAGGCAGAGAAGAGCGTCGCGCGCCGTGCGGAACTGCTGACCATCGCGGAAAATTGTGACGTGATCGCCCATCGGCCGCCACAGACCTTCTGGCAGGCGCTCCAGCTTTGCTATTTTATTCAGCTGATCCTGCAAATTGAGTCTAACGGTCATTCGGTCTCTTTTGGCCGCATGGATCAATACCTTTATCCCTGGTATCGCCGCGACGTGGAGCTGGAACAGCATACGGATCGCGAGCAGGCGATCGAGCTGCTGCAAAGCTGCTGGCTGAAGCTGCTGGAGGTCAATAAGATCCGATCCGGCTCCCACTCCAAAGCTTCGGCCGGCAGTCCGCTCTATCAAAACGTCACTATCGGCGGACAGAATCTGCTGGTGGACAAGGCGGTGGATGCCGTCAACCCGCTCTCTTACGCGATTCTGGAATCCTGCGGCCGTTTGCGTTCGACGCAGCCAAACCTGAGCGTGCGCTACCATGCCGGAATGAGCGACGATTTCCTGAATGCCTGCGTGGAGGTTATCCGCTGCGGCTTTGGGATGCCGGCCTTTAACAACGATGAAATCGTCATTCCGCAATTTATCCGGCTGGGCGTCTCAGCGGCCGACGCTTATCAGTATGCGGCTATCGGCTGCATCGAAACGGCCGTGGGCGGCAAGTGGGGCTATCGCTGCACCGGGATGAGCTTTATTAATTTCGCCCGCGTGATGCTGGCGTCGCTGGAAGGCGGACGCGACGCCACCAGCGGCAAAACGTTTCTGCCGCAGGACAAAGCGCTTTCCGCAGGCAATTTCGACAGTTTCGATCGGGTTATGAGCGCCTGGGATGAGCAGATCCGCTATTACACCCGCAAATCGATAGAAATAGAGTACGTGGTGGATACGGTGCTGGAAGAGAACGCGCACGATATTCTCTGTTCGGCGCTGGTGGATGACTGTATTGAGCGGGCAAAAAGCATCAAGCAGGGCGGCGCAAAATATGACTGGGTATCGGGATTGCAGGTGGGCATCGCCAATCTGGGCAACAGCCTGGCGGCGGTGAAAAAACTGGTGTTTGAACAAGGAGTGGTGGCGCAGCAGGCATTAAGCGAAGCGCTGGCCACCGATTTTGACGGTCTGAATGGCGAGCAGCTGCGCCAGCGTCTGGTTAACGGCGCGCCAAAATACGGCAATGATGATGATTATGTCGATGAGCTGCTGACGCGCGCTTATCAAACCTATATTGAGGAGCTGAAAAGCTACGTTAATCCACGCCATGGCCGTGGCCCGATCGGTGGCGGTTACTATGCGGGTACCTCGTCTATCTCTGCCAACGTGCCTTTTGGCGCGCAGACGATGGCGACGCCGGACGGGCGTAAAGCGCGAACGCCGCTGGCGGAAGGGGCCAGTCCGGCGTCAGGCACCGATCGCCTGGGGCCGACGGCGGTGATGGGTTCAGTCAGCAAGCTGCCTACCGGATCGATTCTGGGCGGCGTTTTGCTGAACCAGAAGCTGAATCCCGCCGCGCTGGATAATCCGGGCGACAGGCAAAAGCTGATGCTGCTGCTGCGCACTTTCTTTGAAGCGCACAAAGGCTGGCATATTCAGTACAACATCGTCTCGCGGGAAACGCTGCTGGCCGCAAAGGCGCAGCCCGATAATTATCGCGATCTGGTGGTGCGCGTAGCGGGATATTCCGCCTTCTTTACCGCGCTTTCTCCCGACGCCCAGGACGATATTATTGCCCGCACCGAACATAGCCTTTGACGGGGCATCGCAGAGTACAGGCCAGGCTTGATTGTGAGCCGACCTGTACTCTTTTATCCAATAAAAATGAAAGCTTTTAAATAATTTAAGCTGAAAATATGCGTCGTCTTTTTTATTAAAGAGGTGGAATATTTTTGGTCGTTGAATGAAAATAAAAGCCTGTATTTATATACTGCTATGAGGGCTTTTTTATGTACAGGCTAAACCAAATTATCCGTGAGCTGGAGGGGTGTGAACCCTATAAGCCCTTCAGATTCATTACCCGGCGTGAGCGAATCATAAATATTATCAGCGCCTGGGGGCTTGCCTTTAGTGGTATCTGCTTTCTATTATTGTTAATGCTCGCACTCTGGTGCCAGTATAATACGCCAGGCCTTAAAGTCATCTGGCTGGCGACAGCGCTATATTTACTTTGTACTTTAAGTGCGCTCGTAGCCATGTTTATACCTTCGCTCTACGGATTAATAAAAATATTTGGGTGGAAAAAAGAGGCTATAACTGAGCTACTTCTTGAAATCGACCACGATGAAGCTAATGCCAAAAAGCTAAGCTATTATTCAAAGTTAGAATTAGACTATGCCAAACACTGGGTACAGCTGAAAATAAACCGTTTACTCGTCAGAGTCAGCAATGTTTTTGGCGATAAGACAGCTTTAATGGCGCTAATTGGGCTGGCTTATGGCGCCATCAAAGGACTGGGCGGGCCCAACAATTTACTGGCCATGTTTAGTAAAGGATTCTATTCGGTAGAGGGCATTGTTATTCAGGTGTTGGCTTTACTATTAGGGGTTTCTTTAGGGGCTTTGATGCTTAAAAAAATGGCAGGTTACTACGTATACAAGCTTGAATTAATTGAAGCAGCGCTAAAAATTGAAGCTATCAAATCAGAGGAAGGCGCGCAGAGCTGAACGTTTTTTTAAGCGGAAGCCTGCCGGTAGCAGGCTTTCTGCCCTTATCATTTAAGCGCGTCTTTTCTCCACCGCTACGCGGCTCGCGTAACGCGGCACAGCGCTTACGCACTCTTCGCGTGCCATCCAGCGATAGCAGCCTGCCGCCAAAGCAACGCCGATAAACCAGCTGAAGTTAGCCACTTCGTGCAGCGAAGGCGAAAAGCTAATCGCCAGCCCAATCAGTACTGAGGGCAGCAGCGCGGCAATCGCTTTAGGATTGAAGCCGCCGCGATACCAGTATTTTCCCTGCGGCGTAGCATTAAAAAGATCGTCCGTTGAAATCTGTCCGCGTTTGACCAGGTAAAAATCGCACAGCAGGATGCCAAACAGCGGGCCGATAAAGGCGCCCAGCACGTCCAGCGTATAGTGGATAAGCTCGGGCGACTGAAACAGGTTCCACGGCGTCAGCAGCACCGATCCTACGGCAGCAATCATGCCGCCGGTGCGGAAGCTAATCTTCTGCGGCGAGCAGTTAGAAAAATCGAACGCGGGCGAAACGAAGTTAGCGACGATGTTGATGCCGATCGTCGCGGTGATCATCGTCAGCAGGCCAACGGCCACCGCCAAATCGCTGCCCACGCGGCTGACCGTTTCAATGGGGTCGGTAATCATATGGCCGAACAGCGACTGCGTACCGGAAACAATCACCACCGTCACCACGGAAAAAAGCAAAAAGTTAAACGGCAGCCCCCAGCGATTGCCGCGGCGGATCGCCTTCATGCTTTTGCCATAGCGCGCGAAGTCGCCAAAATTAAGCAGCGGCCCGGAGAAATAAGAGACGACCAGCGCCGTCGCGGTCACCATCTGCCAGAGCTGCTGGCTGCCGCTGAGCTGTTTCGTGGAGAGCGTAAAGGAAATACCTTCAAAACCCGTTCTGTATACAATCCAGACCGCCAGCAGCACCATCACCACATAGACCGCCGGGCCGGCCACATCGATAAAACGCTTAATCGCCTTCATGCCGTGCCAGAACACCAGCGCCTGAGCAAGCCACATAAAACCAAAGCAGAGCCAGCCAAGCTGCGACAGGCCCAGCCAGGAAACCTGCGTCATCGGCGCCAGTGAAGGCCAAAACTTCAGCGTTACCAGCATCAGCGCGTTAGCGGCCAGCCAGGTCTGGATACCGTACCAGGCGAACGCGATCAGACCCCGGATCACCGCCGGAATATTGGCGCCGAATACGCCAAAGGCCTGGCGGCAGACGACCGCATAAGGCACGCCGGTCATCTGGCTGGGCTTAGCGATCAGATTAGCGCACAGCTGCACGATGCAAATGCCCGCCAGCAGACAAATCAGTACCTGCCAGCTCGCCAGACCCAGCGTGAAAAAGCTGGCCGCCACCACATAACCGCCCATGCTGTGCACGTCCGACATCCAGAAAGAAAAGATGTTGTACCAGCTCCAGTTCTGCTCGCGCGTCGGGGCCAGATCCTCGTTGCACAGCCGCGGGCTGTAGCTGGCGTGCGCTTCCTCTGCGGACGCCGGAGTAACATGTAGACTCTTTGGCATGAAACCTGCTCCTCAACAATTCAACGAAATAGCAAACGGTTGAGAGAGGTATTGCAGGATCCAGGCCAGAAGTTGAATTCATGTATACAAAATAAGCCAATCGTGTGTACGATTTTAGGCAAGATAAACCTGAGCGGACCAGGAAATGAAAAGTGAAAGCGGCCTGAAAAGGGCTACCGACCTGAATGACAAAGACGAAGCTATCTTTCAGGCGCTGATGAAGGCGATGGTGGAGCGTCAGCTGCCGCCGGGCAGCAAACTGCCGGAAGAAGCGCTTGCCGACGTCTTCGGCGTTAGCCGAACCGGCATCCGTAAAGTGCTGACTCGCCTCGCTGCGGTGCAGATGGTGGTGTTAACGCCCAAGCGTGGTGCACAAGTTGCCACGCCTTCGACAGAAGAAGCGCAGGACATCTTCCGTACGCGTGAACTTATCGAATGCGCCAATCTTCCCACCGTGCTGGCGCACTGTCAGTCTACCCATCTGGTCGCGCTGGAAAACCTAATCCAGCAGGAACAGCAGGCGCATGACGAGCGTGACGGCCCGGCGGCGATCCGGCTTTCCGCCGCGTTCCATATTCAGCTTCAGGCGATCTCCGGTAACCAGGTGCTGACCGAGATGGTGACCCGACTGACCCAGCGTTCGTCGCTGGTGATTGCGGCCTGGGGCGCGCCGTGGCAGCAGGGCTGCCGCTGTGACGACCACGACAGGCTGATCGGCCTGCTCAGACAAAAAGCGCTGGTGCCGCTTACTGAAGCAATGCGGCAACATTTTGCGCATATAGTAGCGAGCCTGCATTTCGAGCGCGGTGGCGAAACGCTGCCGGATTTCGCCAGCCTGTTCACCGGTTTTGGAGGCGCGAATGACCGTTAAACAGCTTATTCAGGTTATCAATCCCAATACCAGCCTGGCGATGACCGAAACCATTGGCGAAGCGGCGCGCGCCGTAGCATCGCCGACGACGGAAATCCTGGCGGTTTGTCCCTCGGAAGGGGTTCCCTCAATCGAAGGGCATTTTGACGAGGCCGTCGCCGCTATCGGCGTGCTGGAGCAAATAAAAGCCGGACGCGAGCAGGGCGTCTGCGGTCACGTTATCGCCTGCTTTGGCGATCCGGGGCTGCTGGCGGCGCGCGAACTGGCTTCGGGGCCGGTTATCGGCATTGCGGAAGCCGCTATGCATATGGCTACGATGGTTGCCACGCGCTTTTCCATCGTCACCACGCTGCCGCGCACCGTTATTATCGCGCGTCATCTTTTACAGCAGTATGGTTTTGAACCGCATTGCGCCGCGCTGCATGCTATCGATCTGCCGGTACTGGCGCTGGAGGATGGCACAGGGCTGGCGCAGGAAAAAGTGCGTGAGCGCTGCATCCGCGCAAAAAAAGAGGACGGCAGCGGCGCCATTGTACTGGGCTGCGGCGGCATGGCCCGGCTGGCGCGGGAACTGACGCAGGAGCTGAATATGCCGGTTATTGACGGCGTGGGCGCGGCGGTAAAAATGGTGGAATCGCTGGTGGCGCTGGGGCTGTCGACCAGTAAGCATGGCGATCTGGACTATCCGCTGCGAAAAAACCTGTCGGGTCAGTTTAAGCGCCTAAACTAAGTTATCTTGCTCTGGAACAGGACTACGATCATGACCGATGCTGATGAAAAGAAAGAGTACAGCTTCAATAAAAACTATCCCCGCGATCTGATCGGCTACGCCGGAAAGCCGCCCCATGCGGCCTGGCCGGACAATGCACGTATCGCCGTGCAGTTTGTTCTGAACTATGAAGAGGGCGCGGAAAACAGCGTGCTGCATGGCGATACCGGCTCCGAGCAGTTTTTATCGGATATTATCGGTGCGGCCAGCTATCCCGAGCGCCATATGTCGATGGAATCGCTGTATGAATACGGCTCGCGCGCCGGTTTCTGGCGCATCCACAACGAGTTCCAGAAGCGCGGCCTGCCGCTAAGCGTTTTTGGCGTGGCGATGGCGCTGGCACGTCATCCGGAAATCGTCGAGGCGATTAAAAACGCCGATTACGACGTGGTCAGCCACGGCTGGCGCTGGATCCACTATCAGGGAATGGATGCAAAAACCGAGCGGCAGCATATGCAGCAGGCGGTGGATACGCTGACCGATCTTTTCGGCAAAGCGCCAACCGGCTGGTATACGGGACGCGACAGCCCGAATACGCGCAGGCTGGTGGTGGAGCAGGGCGGCTTTACCTACGACAGCGACTATTACGGCGACGATCTGCCATTCTGGACAAAGGTGACCTGTCAGGACGGGACGGTCAAGTCGCACCTGATCGTACCTTATACGCTGGAAACCAACGACATGCGTTTCGCCACGCCGCAGGGCTTTAACACGGCGGAGCAGTTTTACACCTATCTGAAAGACAGCTTTGACGTGCTGTATGAAGAGGGTGAAACCGCGCCGAAAATGCTTTCCATCGGCATGCACTGCCGTTTGCTGGGCAGGCCTGGCCGCTTCCGCGCATTGCAGCGCTTTCTGGATCATGTACAGCAGCATGATAAGGTCTGGATCTGCACGCGTCAGCAGATTGCCGACCACTGGATAAAGACGCACCCGGCGCCGGAGGCGTAAGTAAACCTGTCAGGAAGGCATGATGTGCCATCCTGACAGGATCGCCAGCAGAGGAAAAATTAGCTAGCGGATCGACCTGGAGCTGGCAAAACCACGAATAGCAGCTTCAGCCAGGCTTGCTGCCGTATCAACAATCGGCAGCAACTGCTGAGGATGGCTTTTAAGTAAGGGGCTGATGTCCGTACAGGCAATAAGCAGCGCCTGGGCGCCAGCTTCCTGCGCCAGAGAAATCAGCGCCCGCCACTGCGTTATCACTTCAGGATCGGTAAATCCGTTTTGCTTAATCAGCGCTATCAAACGCGTTGTGCTCGCACGTAATGGCTCAGAAGAGACACAGCGCTTTCCTGTCAGATGCAGACGCTGCTGATAAAAACCCGCATCAAGCGTAGCCTCAGTAGCAATCACGGCGATGTTCTCCGCTGCGGCAAGGCGTTCAAGCGCGCAGTCGGCAATATGCAGGACAGGAATGCCAGCGCTGGCCTCCTGCATTTCAGCAAAGTAGCAATGGGCTACATTGCAGGGCACCACGATCAAATTGACCCCGACTTTTACCAGATCGCTAATGCCATCGCGCAGTGCCGCTGACATTGCGGCATCTTCAACCGCCCGGTCAGGGAAAAAAGGCGTCGGCAAGGAAATAATATGCATTTTGGGATAGTCGATATCGAACCTGGCCCCGTATTGCTTTTGGCACTCATCCACCAACATATCGATAAAAGGCGCGGTGGAGCGCGGCCCCATACCGGCCAGCACCCCTAGACTGTAAGGCATTACGCTCTCTCCCTTTGATAACGGACAAAATTCATCATACATAGCGCCAGCAGTAAAAAAGAAATTATTAACAGCTCAACAGAGATAAGGACGGCGGTAAACCGATAGACACTGGTTGATAATTAAGCGCTTAAATAAACTGATGCGGTCCATTTTTTAATGCGCTATCCGGTTACGGATTAAACGACCTTAAGGCCTGGCTCTCTCCCGCAAACAGGTGACAGAAAAGAGCCTGGCCCTGGTAAAAGCATTTTCAGGCTAAAAAATAGCCGGTCGGGCTTCTGCCGGGTCTGCGGATTCACTCCTGGTGAAACGGCATTATTCGCCGCACGTTATCAGGCTGACCTGCGCGGCGACAATCCGCCAGCCTTGCGGCAGCTTCACCCATGTCTGCTGCTGACGACCAATCTTATCCGTTCCCTCACGGGTAAACTCTGTGCTGCATACCGCGTAATCATCGCCAAACGTGGTGATTACCGTATTACGCAGCTGACGAGCCAGGCCCTGTGCAGGACGCGCGGCGCGGAAAGCGCGGATCGCCTCAATCCCGTATAAATTTTCTCCTGCGCCCAGCCGCACGGTGCGCTCGTCATGCCAGAACAGCTCGTCGAGCACGTCGATATCGTTGCCGGTCAGCGCCTGCTCGTAGCGATAAAAAGCTTCGGTAACCTCTGCCAGCACCGAGGGGCGATTAATTTTATCCGTCATGCTGTCAATCCTCCTGCTACAGGTGCTTTAGCTATGCCCATTTTCTCCAGCGTCCATGCCACGCGCAGGCAGGCTTCTTCTTTAAACGGCGCGGCGATAAGCTGTAGGCCGATCGGCATGCCGCCCGGCGTTTGCAGCGGCACGGTCGTCACGGGCAGCCCCAGAAAGGAGATGGGCTGCGTCAACATGCCCATGCTGGCGCGGATGGGCAAATCGCTGCCGTTGATATGCATCGTTTCCTGTCCAATCAGCGTGGCGCTGGTGGGCGTGGCGGGCGCAATCAGCACGTCAAACTGCCCGAACAGGGGCAGCACCCGCTCACGAAAATAGTGGCGGAAGCGCTGCGCCTGCACGTACCAGGCGGAAGGCGTCATCGCACCGGCCAGCAGGCGCTCGCGCGACAGCGGCTCAAAACGCTCCGGCTGCGTGCGCAACGCGGGCAGCCAGGCGTTGCCGCCTTCGGCAGCGGTCAGGATAAACGCGGCGGTACGGGCCAGCGCGGCCTCCGGCATCAGCACCTCTTCCTGCGCATCAAGCGCTTTTGCGGCCTGCGCGACGGCTGCGCGGGCATCGTCATCACACCAGGTTTGAAAATAGCCGCCCAGCACGGCGTACCGCAGGCCCTGTGCGCCTTGCTCCAACAGGCGATGAACAGGCTGGATCGCTTTTTCCGCCTGAAAGCTATCCTGCGGATCGCGGCCCTGTAACGCATCGTAAACCAACGCCAGATCTTCGGTGCTGCGGGCGAAAGGCCCGATATGATCGAGGCTGGCGACAAAGGGCTGGCTGCCACTGCGCGACAGGCGGCCAAACGTCGGCTTCAGGCCAAAAATGCCGCACAGCGAAGCCGGTACCCGGATCGAGCCGTTGGTATCCGAGCCCAGTGAAAAATGCACCAGGCCAGCGGCGACGGCCGCCGCCGATCCGCCAGAGGATCCCCCGGCGATACGTTGGCTATCGTGAGGGTTACGCGTGGCGCCGTAGTGGCTGTTTTCCGTGGTAAAACCGTAGGCATAGGCGTCCATATTCACCATGCCGGACAGCAGCGCGCCCGCCTCGCTAAGCTTGCTCACTGCCCAGCTGTCTTTTTTGGCCGCCGGGCGATCGCTGAGCAGGCTGGCACCCGCCAGCGTGGTATGGCCCGCAACGTCAAAAAGATTTTTTACCGCGCAGGGAATGGCCGCCAGCGCGGGTAACGGACGATCCTCTTTGCGCTGACGATCGAGACGATCGGCCTCGCTCAACATGCGATCCCGCGTTACGCTCGTCCAGGCATTGATCGTCGGATCCAGTCGCTCGATCCCGTCCAGCGTTTGCTGCGCGATTTCTCTGGCGCTCAGCTCGCCTTTAAGCAGCGCGCTTTTTAGTTCGGCAATGGAAAGGGAGCTTAGCGTCATGCTTTATATACTCCTGCGATTTCCTGACGTTCATCCAGCGGGAACGCCATCAGCGGCGCGGCCATCTCGGCAATACGTGAAAACTGCACCAGCAGCTCGGCGCGACGACGGTCGTCCATCGGTACGCCCAGCACCTGCTCCATGTGGGCCAGATAAGCCGTCCAGTCAATTTCGGTGTTCATGATGTTCTCCTGTTAAAAACCGGCCGCGCTGCCGTTGCTGCGGGGATCGCTGGCGCCTTCCAGCATGCCGTTGGTATGGCGGACAATCGCGCCTGCGTGGCCGACCGCCTCGCTGAAATCCTCCAGTGCTTCGACTTCATGCCCCAGCTCGCGCAGGCGGGTAAAGGTAGCGGCAGAAAAACGGCCCTCCAGCTTCAGCGAATCGGAAGCCTGGCCCCAGGTGCGGCCGAGCAGCCAGCGCGGCGCGCTGACGCACTGCTGTAGCGGCATTCCCTGCACCACGTGACGGGTAAAAATGGCGGCCTGAGTCTGCGGCTGGCCGTCGCCGCCCATCGAGCCGTAGACCATGGTGCGGCCGTCGTTCAGCCGTGCGGCGGCGGGATTAAGCGTATGAAAAGGCTGTTTGCCCGGTGCTAAAGCCAGCAGGTGTTCGGGATCCAGGCTGAACGCCGCGCCGCGATTTTGCCAGGTGATGCCGGTGCCGGGCAGCACCACGCCGCTGCCGAATTCGTGATAGATGCTCTGAATAAAAGAGACGGCAAGGCCGCTGCTGTCCATCACGCCCATCCACACGGTATCACCCGGCCCTTTGCCGGTTCCCCAGCCGGCCGCGCGGCTGTCGCTGATTTGCCCCGCCAGCGTTTCGAGCTGGTCGGAATCAAGCAGCGCCTGCATCTCTTCGCGCATATGCATCGGATCGGTGAGATAGCGGTCGCGCAGGCCGAAAGCCAGCTTGGTCGCCTCCACGATGCGGTGCACGGTCTGCACCTCGTCTGCTTCCGCCATATTCAGATGATTGGTGATGCCCAAAATCGCCAGCGACACCAGGCCCTGGGTCGGCGGCGTCATATTAAAGACCTCGCCGTACTCGTGGCGGATGCTTAATGGCTTACGGCGCTTCGCCCGATGCTTATTAAGATCTTCCAGCGTAATCGGCATGCCAAGCGCCGACATTTCTGCCGCCAGGCGATTAGCCAGCGAGCCGCGATAAAAGCTGTCCAGCCCCTGTTCCGTCAGGATGCCCAGTGTGTTTGCCAGCGCCGGTTGGGTAAAGCGGCTGCCGGCGCGCGGCACCTCGCCATCCGGCAGGAAAGCGGCCGCGAAGCCCGGCTACGCCGCCAGCTCGTGATATTTGCCGGCGGTTGCGGTCGACTGCGATTGGGTGACGGGAATGCCGTCCGCCGCATAGCGGATCGCATCGGCCAGCAGGCGTGAAACGGGCATCACGGCACCGCTAAGCTCGTTGGCTATCGTCAGCGCTTCTGACCAGCCGCTGACCGTTCCGGCTACCGTCAGCGCCGATTTTGGCCCGCGATGGGGGATAGCCGCCGCGCCGTCATAAAAAGCGAAATCGGCCAGCGATCCGGCCGCGCCGCTGGCGTCGATGGCGATGGGATCGCCCTGCGGCGGCATAATCAGCCAGAAGCCGTCGCCACCCAGCCCGTTCATATGGGGATAAACCACGGCGATCGTGGCCGCCGCCGCGACCATCGCCTCAATAGCGTTGCCGCCTTCGCGCAGAATGGCCAGCGCGCTTTCACTGGCGAGATGATGAGGCGTTACGGCCATGCCAAGCGGAGCGAGATTACTTTGTATCATCACGTTCTCATTTTCAGGGACGGAGCAGAAAGGGAAGCAAGAGCTGTTCCAGTTTGTTGCAGCCGGAACGGCAGGGCAGTGAAAAAACGCATCCGGCTTGCAAGATGAAGGTGAACTTTTCTGCCCGGCACGTTATTTGTATACGTTATCTTCTCTGAAACAAAAGTTACAAGGTTCATATCATGAAGCAGCTTGATGAGCGCCTGAGAAATCACTATCCCCAGCTTTCTCCGCAGGAGCAGCGCGCGGCGGATTTCATTTTCGATCATTTTGACGATTTGATTAGCTATAACAGCGCAGAGCTGGCGCGGCTCAGCGGCGTTTCTAAAGCGACCGTCAGTCGCTTATTCAAACGTCTTGGCTATGAGAAATATCGCGATATGCGCGACGAGTTGCGTACGCTGCGCCAAAGCGGCATGCCGCTGACCGACAATCGCGACGCGGTGCAGGGCAACACGCTGCTGGCGCGCCACTACAAGCAAGAGATGGCAAACCTGACGCAGTGGGTAAGCCAGCTGGACGCCGCGCAGTTCGGCGAGGTGGTGCAAAGACTGGCCGCCAGCAGGCGCATCTTTATTGTCGGTATGCGCAACTCCTGGCCGGTGGCGCTGCACCTTCGGCAGCAGCTGTTGCAGGCGCGCGGCGAGGTCTCCGTCGTGCCGCAGCCGGGGCAGACGCTGGCGGAAGAGCTGCCGGATATGACGCCGGACGATGTAGTGGTGGTGATTGCCTTTCGCCGTCGTCCGCGCATCATTAAGCCCCTGCTGCAACAGCTTCAGCAGGCTGGCGTGCCCACGCTGGTGATTTGTGAGCCGCAGGCGCAGGCGATCCTGGCGCTGGCGACATGGCAGCTTTGCGCGCCGCTGGACAGCGTGTCCGCTTTCGACAGCTATGCCTGCGCCAACAGCCTCATCAACCTGCTGACCAATGCGCTGCTGCATGAGCTGTTAAGTAAAGGTCGTCAGCGCATCCATCATATCGCTAATCTGTACGGCCAGCTGGACGAGCTGGAACAACGCTGACAGGGCACCATTTTGGTGCTTTGCTTTATTTCAGGGCAGCGCCGCAGGCATCGGGAAACCATTTTCTGAACTTGCTGACATGCTTCTTTTTCTGCCTTATCTCCTGCTTTCTGGCTGGTTTGAAACCGCTTTTTCCTTTCTTTGCGTGCTGTTCCACGGCTGGCGATCCCTTTTTCCGTGGCTGGCACATTAGTTGCAAATGATTATTTCAGGAATCTTTCGTTTCATATTGGCTTAACCGGGGAAGAGAAAATGAAAAAAACGTTACTGGCGATCGCGGGCGCAGTATTGCTGTTCACCCAGGCCGCACAAGCGGATCAGTTGCAGGATATAGAGAAACGCGGCGTGCTTCGCGTCGCCGTGCCGCAGGACTTTCCGCCGTTTGGCTCGGTCGGCACCGAGCTACAGCCGCAGGGTTACGATATCGATATGGCGCGCTACCTGGCCAGCCAGATGAAACTTAAGTTACAGCTGGTGCCGGTCACCAGCGCCAACCGTGTCCCTTATTTACAGACGGATAAAGTGGATCTGGTGATCTCCAGCCTGGGTAAAAATCCCGAGCGGGAAAAAGTTATCGCCTTCAGCCGCGCCTATGCGCCTTTCTTCCTGGGCGTTTTCGGGCCGAAAGAGGCCGAACTGAAAGCGGCAGCCGGGCTGAGCGGCAAGTCGATTGGCGTAACTCGCGGCGCGGTGGAGGATATGGCATTAAGCGATATTGCGCCCAAAGACGCGCAGCTGAAACGCTATGAGGATAACAACACCACGCTGTCGGCCTACCTGTCGGGCCAGGTACAGTATGTGGCGACCGGCAACCTGGTGGTGGCGGCGATTGCGCGCCAGAACGCAGACAAAGCGCCGGTGGCTAAGTTTATGCTGAAAGATTCGCCCTGTTTTATCGGGATGCGCAAAGGCGAACCGGCGCTGAAGGCGAAGGTGGATGGCCTTATCGAACAGGCGATCAAAGATAAAACGCTGAACGGGCTGTCGCAGCAGTGGCTGAAAGCGCCGTTGCCGGCCGACTTCAGCGCGTAAGGGCCGGCCGATGACGGAGCAACTCGACTTTCCGGCGCTGCTGCCTTACTGGCCGCAGCTGCTGGCCGGACTCTGGATCACTATTCAGCTGACGGTGATGGCGACGGCGGGCGGCGTGGCGCTCGGTATTCTGGGCGCGGCGCTGCGTAGCGGACGGCCTTCGGCGCTCAGCCGCCTGTGGGGCTGCTACGTTGAGCTGATCCGCAACACGCCGTTTGTGGTGCAGCTGTTCTTTATCGTGTTTGGCCTGCCGAACCTGGGGCTGAAGCTGACCGCTGGCGAAGCGGCGCTGCTGGCGATGCTGATCAACCTGGGCGCCTACAGCACGGAAATTATCCGCGCCGGGATCCAGGTCACGCCGAAAGGCCAGTGGGAAGCGGGCCGGGTACTGGGCCTGACGCGGTCGCAGACTTTCCTGCGCGTGGTTTTGCCGCCTTCTTTAAAGCGCATTTATCCGGCGCTGGTCAGCCAGTGCATCATTGTGATGCTGGGATCGTCCGTGGTCTCGCAGGTTTCGTATGAAGAGCTGACCTTTGCCGCCAACCTGATCCAGTCACGCACCTTTTTAAGTTTTGAGGTCTATCTGGTCACCACACTGATTTATCTGGCGCTGTCGATCGCCATGCGTCAGCTGCTGCTGGCGGCCGGACGTAAATGGCTGGGAGGAACGGCCTGATGACGACATTTACCGACTGGGACATTCTGCGCAATTTACTGCTGGCGGCGCGCTGGACGCTGCTGCTGTCGCTGACTGCGTTCTTCGGCGGCACGCTGGTGGCGATGCCGCTGGTGATGGTGCGCCTGACGCGCCGCCGCTGGCCTAACCGGGTTATCAGCGCCTATATCGAGCTTTTTCAGGGCACGCCGCTGCTGATGCAGCTGTTCCTGGCGTTTTTCGGCGTGGCGCTGTTCGGCATCGACGTCTCGCCGTGGACGGCCGCCTCGCTGGCGCTGACGCTCTATACCAGCGCCTTTCTGATCGATATCTGGGTGGGCAGCATTAACGCGTTGCCGAAAGGGCAGTGGGAAGCGTCGCGCTGCCTGGGGCTTGCCAAAGGCCAGACGCTGTATCGCGTGGTGCTGCCGCAGGCGCTGCGTATCGGCATCGCGCCGACCGTGGGCTTTGCCGTACAGGTGGTCAAAGGCACCGCGCTGGCGTCGATTATCGGCTTTGTCGAGCTGACTAAAGCGGGCACCATCCTGAATAACGTGACCTACCAACCTTTTAAAGTTTTCGGGCTGGTGGCGCTGGGCTACTTCCTGATCTGCTATCCGCTGTCGCGCTACAGCCAGTACCTGGAGAAAAAATTCAATGCCGCTCATCACCATTAATCAGGTACAGAAATATTACGGCGCCAACCACGTGCTGAAAGGCGTGGATCTGGACATTGATATGGGCGAGGTCATCTCGATTATCGGCCGCAGCGGCTCGGGGAAAAGCACGCTACTGCGCTGCATCAACGGGCTGGAAGGCTATCAGGAAGGTAGCATCAAGCTGGGCGGCATGACCATTACCGATCGCGATTCGCAGGCGCGGGAAATCAGCCGCTCCGTCGGCATGGTGTTTCAGAACTTCAACCTGTTTCCGCATATGACGGCGCTGGAAAACGTCATGCTGGCGCCCAGGCGCGTGCTGAAAAAGAAAGAGGTGGAATGCCGGGCGCTGGCGGCGCAAATGCTGGAGAAGGTCGGCCTCGGTGAGCGCATGGATTACTACCCGTCCAGCCTTTCCGGCGGCCAGCAGCAGCGCGTGGCGATTGCGCGGGCGCTGGCGATGACGCCCAAAGTCTTACTGTGCGATGAAATCACCTCGGCGCTCGATCCGGAGCTGGTGGGTGAAGTGCTGAAGGTGCTTGAGCAGCTGGCCCGTGAAGGCATGACGCTGATTTTAGTCACGCACGAAATGAATTTTGCCCGGGAAGTGGGCGACCGCGTGGTGTTTATGCATCAGGGCCGCGTCTGGGAGCAGGGCGACAGCAAAAGCGTGTTCGCCAGCCCGCAGACGGCGGAGCTGAAACAGTTTATCTCATCGGTGCGCGGCCTGAGCTGAGCACCGGATCTGCAAGAGAAGGAAACGAAATGGATGTAACCCGCTATCCGCAAATTAATCCGCCGCAGCGCCTGTTGATGGGGCCTGGGCCTATTAACGCCGATCCTCGCGTATTGCGCGCCATGTCCAGCCAGCTGCTTGGGCAGTACGATCCGGCCATGACGCACTATATGAACGAGGTGATGGAACTGTATCGCGGCGTGTTTCGCACGCAGAACCGCTGGACGCTGTTGGTTGACGGCACCTCGCGCGCGGGCATCGAGGCTATTCTGCTGTCGGCGATCCGCCCCGGCGATAAGGTGCTGGTGCCCGTTTTTGGCCGCTTTGGCCATCTGCTGTGCGAGATCGCCCGCCGCTGCCGCGCGGAAGTGCACACCATCGAAGTGCCGTGGGGCGAAGTCTTCACGCCGGATCGCATCGAAGACGCGATCAAAACTGTGCGCCCTCGTCTGCTGCTGACCGTGCAGGGCGATACCTCCACCACCATGCTGCAACCGCTGGCCGATCTGGGCGGCATCTGTAAAAAATATGGCGTGCTGTTCTATACCGATGCCACGGCCTCGCTGGCCGGCAACGCGCTGGAAACCGACGCCTGGGGTCTGGACGCGGTCTCCGCCGGAATGCAGAAATGCCTCGGCGGCCCGTCCGGCACCTCGCCGATCACGCTAAGTTCGGAAATGGAAGCCGCGATCCGCAAACGCAAATGCGTAGAGGAAGGGATCCGCACGGCGGCGCATCAGGATGGCGACGACGAGATGATCTACTCCAACTATTTCGATCTGGGGATGATCATGGATTACTGGGGGCCGGAGCGGCTGAACCACCACACCGAAGCGACGTCGGCGCTGTTCGGCGCGCGTGAATGCGCGCGGCTGATTATGCAGGAGGGCCTGGATAACGGCATCGCCCGCCACGAGCTGCACGGCGACGCGCTGCTGCAAGGCATTCAGGGCATGGGGCTGGAAACCTTCGGCGACCTGCAACACAAGATGAACAACGTGCTGGGCGTGGTCATCCCGCAGGGCATTAACGGTGACCAGGTGCGCAAGCTGATGCTTGAGGACTTCGGCATTGAAATCGGCACCTCGTTCGGCCCGCTGCACGGCAAGGTCTGGCGCATCGGCACCATGGGCTATAACGCCCGTAAAGACTGCGTGATGCAGACGCTGAGCGCGCTGGAATCGGTGCTGACCTGGCTGGGTTATAAAACGCCTCAGGGCGCGGCGATGCAGGCGGCCTGGGATCGTTACGCCGTCGGGAGCCGCTGATGGAGCCACTCAATCTTGCAGAGGCGCAGCAGGCAGCGGCCAGGGTGATGGCGCGCTGCGATCGCCTGGCGGAAATCAGCGAAACGGCGGACGCGCTCACCCGCGTCTATCTGTCGCCTGAACACCTCCAGGCCAACCGGCTGGTAGGGGAATGGATGGCGGCGGCGGGAATGCGCATCTGGCAGGACAGCGTCGGCAATATCTGCGGACGCTATGAAGGGCAGCAGCCCGATGCCCCCGCTCTGCTGCTGGGATCGCATCTGGATACCGTGCGCAACGCGGGCCGCTACGACGGGATGCTCGGCGTGCTGACCGCGATTGAAGCCGTGCAGGCGCTGCACCGGCAAAATCTGCGGCTGCCGCTGGCGGTGGAAATCGTCGGCTTCGGCGACGAAGAGGGAACGCGCTTCGGCATCACGCTGCTGGGCAGTCGCGGCCTGACCGGAAGCTGGCCGGAAAGCTGGGTCAGCCATCCCGACGGCAACAGCATCACCGTGGCGCAGGCGATGGCCGACGTCGGGCTGGATGCGCAGGCGATTGGCGAGGCGGCGCGTGAGGTAAAAGATATCGTCGCCTATCTGGAGCTGCACATAGAGCAGGGGCCGTGCCTGGAGCAGGAAGACCTGGCGCTGGGCGTGGTCACGGCGATCAACGGCGCACGCCGCCTGAACTGCCGGTTTGTCGGTGAGGCGGGCCATGCGGGCACGGTGCCGATGACGCATCGTAAAGACGCGCTGGCGGCGGCAGCGGAATGGATGGTGTTTATCGAACAGGCTGCGGCAAAGCACGGCCCGCAGCTGGTGGCAACGGTCGGCACGCTCCAGTGCCTGCCGGGCGCGGTCAACGTGATCCCCGGCGAGGTGGCGCTGAGCCTGGACGTGCGGGGGCCGGAAGATCGGGCGCTGGCGGAACTGCTGTCGGCGCTGCTGACCCAGGCGGAAGCGATAGCGCTGCGGCGCGGCTTAAGCTTCAGCGCCGAAGAGTATTACCAGATCCCGGCGACGCGCTGTAACGAAAAACTTCAGGCGGCGCTGAGCCAGGCGGTAACGGCGGTGCAGGGCCGCTCGCTTTCGCTGCCCAGCGGCGCGGGTCACGACGCCATTGCCATGGCGGAGCGCTGGCCGGTCGGCATGTTGTTTGTCCGCTGCGATCGCGGCATCAGCCACCATCCGGCGGAATCGGTCAGGGTGGAAGACGTGGCGCTGGCGGTTCGCGCCTGGACGAAAGCGGTGAGCGAGATAGCGCTGTCAGCGGACAGCACAGGAGGTCAGCGTGTCGCCTGAACAGTTTAATCAGGCCCCGGTCACCGAGGCCAGAAAGCAGATTGCCCACTGCGTCGCGCTGGCAAGCTGGGTGGAAGAAGTGGTGGCCGCACGCCCTTTCGCGTCGTTGGACGAGCTGCTGCAAACCGGCGAGCAGCTGGCGAGCGGCTGGGACGGTCAGGCGCTGGACAAGGCGCTTTCCGCGCATCCACGCATCGGTGAAAAGGCGCAGGGCAGCGACAAAGAGGCCGCGCTTTCCAGCGGCGAGCAGGGCAGCGTTAAGGAGGCGGATGCCGCGCTGAAAGAGGCGCTACGGGTAGGAAACGCCGCTTACGAACAGCGCTTTGGCCGGGTGTTTTTAATCCGCGCTAAAGGGCGAAGCGCCGGAGAGATGCTGGCCGAACTGCATCGACGCCTCGCCAACGACCCGCAACAGGAGCAGCAGGAAGCGCTGGATCAGCTACGGGAAATCACTCTGCTGCGTTTAAAAGAGACGTTTCGCTAACCCAGCTACATTTGCACAGGAGAGTTCAATGAGCACCATCACCACGCATATTCTGGATACCGCGCTGGGCAAACCGGCGATTGGCGTCGCCGTTTCGCTGGAGCAGAACAGCAGTCAGGGCTGGCTGCCGGTGGCGCAGGGCGATACCGATGCGGATGGCCGCATCACAGACTTAACGCCCGAGCCGCTGGCGCCGGGCCATTACCGCTTAATTGCTGAGATCGGCGACTATTTTGCCGCCGACGGCCGCGACGCGCTCTACGTCAGCGCCCAAATCGATTTCGTGCTGCCGGAAGCGGGCAGCCACTATCACCTGCCTTTCCTGATTTCGCCGTGGTCGTGGTCTACCTATCGCGGCAGCTGATCCTTTTATCCTTCGGGCCGCAGCCTGAATGATGTTGGGGAGAGATTAATAACCAGCACCGCCTTTGCGGCGAGTGCAGCAGTGAGGGGTAAACATGAGCGCCAGGCCAGAAGATACGCGTTACCCGACAGGCAAATCTTTTGCCTGGGGATTGCAGCATGTATTGACGATGTACGGCGGCATTATCGCGCCGCCGTTGATTATCGGCTCGGCCGCCGGGCTGCACGCCGCCGAACTGGGGATGCTGGTGACGGCGGCGCTATTTGTCAGCGGCTGCGCCACGCTGCTCCAGGCGCTGGGCGTGCCCGGTTTCGGCTCACGTCTGCCGCTGGTGCAGGGCGTCTCTTTCGCGGGCGTGGCGACCATGGTGACGTTAGTGACCAGCGGCGGCGGCCTGCCGGTGGTGTTCGGCGCGGTGATCGCCTCTTCGCTGATTGGTCTGCTTATTGCTCCTTTGTTTGCCCATATCATCCGCTTTTTTCCTCCGGTGGTGACCGGCACCGTGATTACGGTGATCGGCCTGTCGCTGATGCCGGTCGCCGCGCGCTGGGCGATGGGCGGTAATCCACACGCGCCGGAATGGGGCTCGCCGGGCAATATCGGGCTGGCCGCGCTGACGCTGGGGATGGTGCTGCTGTTTCATCGCGTAGGCAACGCCGCGATAAAAAGGCTGGCCGTGCTGGCGGCTATGGTGTTGGGCACGCTGTTTGCTGTGGCAGGCGGTAAAACGCAGTTTTCGGGCGTGCTGCATGGCGACGTGGTGGCGCTGCCCGGCATCCTCAGCTTTGGGCTGCCGGTTTTCGACGTGGCGGCCATCCTGTCGATGACGCTGATCGTGCTGGTGCTGCTTACCGAAACCACTGCCGGGCTGATCGCTATCGGCGACATTGTCGGTACGCAGGTTGACGGTAAACGCATCGCCAGCGGGCTGCGGGCCGATATGCTGACCAGCGCGCTCGCGCCGCTGTTTAACTCCTTTCCTCAGAGCGCCTTCGCCCAGAACATTGGTCTGGTCGCTATTACCGGCATCAAAAGCCGCTATGTAGTGGCGGCGGGCGGCGCGATCCTGGTGCTGCTTGGCTGTCTGCCCGTGCTGGGCCGGATAGTCGCGGCCGTTCCCGCTCCGGTGCTGGGCGGCGCGGGCGTGGTATTGTTCGGCACCGTCGCGGCATCCGGTATCCGCACGCTGGCAAAGGTCGATTACAAAGAGAATATGAACCTGGTGGTGGTGGCGACGGCCATTGCGTTTGGCATGATCCCCATCGTGATGCCGACCTTTTACGACCGCTTCCCTGACTGGGTCAGAACGATTTTCCATTCCGGCATCAGCGCCGCCTGTGTCGTAGCCGTGCTGCTGAATATTGTGTTTAACAGCGTTACAGCAAAGGTAAGCGTGCAGGAAAGCCGATCGGGCTGAAGCATTCAGCCAGCAGGCTATGCAATGCCGGGCAGCAACGGCTTATAAACTAAACTCATCCGCATCGCGCCAGGCCGGAAAACGCTCCCGATATTCGCGCAGCGAATCCAGCGACAGCTCGGCGCTCAGTACCGCTGGCTGATGCGGTTCGCCAGCCGCCAGGATTTCGCCCTGCGGGCTGATAATCCGGCTGTCGCCGCTGTAGCTATGGCCGTTGGCATCATGGCCGGTGCGATTGCAACCGGCTACGTAAGCCTGATTTTCAATCGCCCGCGCCAGCAGCAACGCCTGCCAGTGCGCCGCACGCGCTGCCGGCCAGTTGGCGACATACAGCGCCAGATCGTAATCGTTGCGGCTGCGGGAAAACACCGGAAAGCGCAGGTCATAGCAAATCTGCGGCAGAATGCGCCAGCCGCGGAACGCTATGATTTCCCGCTTTTCGCCCGCCAGATAATGCTGGTGCTCGCCAGCCATGCGGAACAGATGACGCTTGTCATAGCGATGTACCGTGCCGTCCGGCTCCGCCAGCAGGAAGCGATTGACCGCGCCCGCGGGCGTCTGAACGGCGACGCTGCCGCCGATCATGGCATCAGCCGCGCGGGCTTTCTCCTGTAGCCAGCCCACCACGCGCGCTTCCGGCAGCGAGCTTTTCGCCGCCTCCATCGCAAAGCCGGTGGTAAACATTTCCGGCAGTACAATCAGGTCGCGGCCCGTTAATCCGGCTAACAGCTCGTCAAAAAAACGCAGATTGGCTTCGCCGTCCATCCAGACCAGCGGCTGCTGTAGCACGCTCAGGTTTAAAGCTGACATAGCCGCTCCGCTGCCGCATCCAGCGTGGCTTCCTGTTTGGCAAAGCACAGACGGATGAGTTTATGAGGGAAAGGCCCGGCGCAGAAAACCGACAGCGGGATCGCCGCCACGCCCGCTTCTTTGGTCAGCCACTGGCAAAAGGCGACGTCATCCAAATCGGAAACGGCGCTGTAGTCGGCCAGCAGAAAGTAGGTGCCTTCACACGGCAGGATTTTCAGGCGACTTTTCGCCAGCGCCTGTACAAAACGGTCACGGCGGGCACGATAAAACGCCGGCAGCTCGCGGTAGTGCTCTGGTTCGGCGTTCAGCATATCGGCCAATGCCAGCTGTGCGGGCGTGTTGACGGCAAAGGTCAGATACTGATGCACCTTGCGCACTTCCGCCGTTAAGGCTGGCGGCGCCACGCAGTAACCGACCTTCCAGCCGGTCATATGAAAGGTTTTGCCAAACGAGGAAACGGCAATAGCGCGCTCACGCAGCTGCGGATGGGCGAGCACGCTGGCGTGGCCCTCTTTGGCAAAGCAGATATGCTCGTAAACCTCGTCGCTCAGCACATAGATTTCCTGTGCTTTCACCGCCTGCCACAGCGAGGCAAAATCGCTTTTTTGCCAGACGGTAGCGGAAGGATTGTGTGGCGTATTGAGGATAACCAGACGGGTACGAGGCGACAGCAGCGCGGTAAATTCCTGCCAGTCGACGCGAAAAGCCGGCGGCTGCAAAGCGATGCGCTTCATCACGCCGCCAGCCAGCGCCACTGCTGGCGCATAGCTGTCGTAGCTGGGATCGAAACAGATCACCTCATCGCCCGGCCGCACCAGCGCGGTAATGGCGGCATACAGCGCTTCGGTCGCGCCTGCCGTCACCGTGATTTCGCTGTCGACGTCGGGTTTATGCCCGTAAAGCTCCGCCGTTTTAGCCGCAATCGCCTGCCGCAGCGGCTGCACGCCGGTCATCGGCGCATACTGGTTGGCGCCAGCGCTGACGTGATGCGCCAGGCGCGCTTTCAGATAATCCGGGCCGTCGAAATCCGGGAAGCCCTGAGAAAGATTAATGGCGTTATGCTGCTGCGCCAGCGCGCTCATTTGCGAAAAAATAGTGGTACCCAGAGCGGGGAGTTTGCTCTCAGGCTTAATCGGCGTCTGGCTCATGATTAGTCACCCTTGCGGAACGCTATGGATATGTTTTAGCCCGTTGCTGCCACTATAACGTCAGTGCTAATATTTGGCAATCAAGACGCTTAGACGTCTAAACGATAAGAATATGCCGTGCTTAGCGGTTGAAAAGGAAGGTTATGACAACATCGCAATTAGATCGGCTGGTGGCGGCCTGCCACTGGATCGGTGCCAAAGGCTGGGCGCCCGCCACCGGCGGCAATATGTCGGTGCGGCAGGACAGCGAGTTTTGCCTGCTGAGCGAATCCGGCAAAGACAAAGGTTCGCTAACCCGCGAGGACTTTATTCAGGTCGCCATCGCCACTAACCATGCGCCTTCCGGCCGCAGGCCTTCCGCAGAAACGGGCCTGCATACGCTAATCTATCGTCTGTTTCCCGAAGCGGGTGCCGTACTGCACGTTCATACGGTGAACGCGACCGTACTCTCAAGAGTTGAGAAACGCGCCGCATTAGTATTGCAAGGCTATGAAATGCAGAAAACGCTGGCCGGACAAAGCTCGCATCTGGAAGAGGTGGCTATTGCGCTGTTCGATAACGATCAGGATATTGAGGCGCTGGCGAAACGTATTGAGCAGTACGCGGAAGGCCATCCGCTGCGCTACGGTTTCCTGCTGCGCGGCCACGGCCTGACCTGCTGGGGAAGAGACGTGAACGAAGCGCGTCGCCATCTTGAAGGGCTGGAGTTCCTTTTCCAGTGTGAATTACAACGTCGGCTTCTGGAGGCCAAATGATCCGCGCTATTGTCACCGATATTGAAGGCACCACCAGCGATATTCGCTTCGTACACAACGTGCTTTTCCCGTATGCGCGCGAAAATCTGGCGGCCTTTATTGCCGCTTTTCAGCACCGGGAAGAGGTGGCGCAGGCGCTGAGCGATCTGCGTGATGAAATCGCGCAGCCGCAGGCCACGGTAGAGGATTTAATCACCGTGCTGTTCGGTTTTATGGATGAAGACCGCAAATCCACCGCGCTGAAAGCGTTACAGGGCATGATCTGGCGCGATGGCTATCTTAACGGCAGCTTTACCGGCCATCTCTATCCGGACGTGCTGCCCGCGCTGAAAGCCTGGCACCAGGCTGGCATTGGGCTGTATGTTTATTCATCCGGCTCGGTAGCTGCGCAGAAATTGTTATTTGGCTACAGCGACGAGGGTGATATTACCTCGTTGTTCAGCGGCTATTTCGATACGCACGTCGGGGCCAAGCGCGAAACGGACTCTTACCGCAATATTGCCGCAGATATCGGGCTGGCACCGGGCGAGCTGCTGTTTTTATCCGATATTCGTCAGGAGCTGGACGCCGCTCGGGAAGCGGGCTGGCATACCGTGCAGCTAATTCGCGATGAAGCGGATGACGTCAGCCGTCATCCTCAGGTCAACCGGTTCGATCACCTTACTCTGGAGTCGTTTGTATGAGCGCACTGACCATTTTTACCGACAGCGAAGCGAAAACGCCGATCTGGCAAAGTACCGATGAAGAAGCGATCCGTCAGAAACTGAGTGGCAAAAACGTGCGTTTTGAGCGCTGGCAGGCGGATCGCGATTTAGGCGTGGATCCGCAGCCGGAAACGGTTATAAACGCTTATCAGCACGCTATCGATCGGCTGGTCGCGGAAAAAGGCTACCAGAGCTGGGACGTAATCAGTATGCGCGCGGACAATCCGCAGAAAGAGACGCTGCGGGAAAAGTTTCTTTCCGAACATACGCATGGCGAGGACGAAGTGCGGTTCTTCGTGGAGGGGGCGGGGCTGTTCTGCCTGCATCTGGACGGGCATATTTATCAAATCCTGTGTGAAAAGAACGATCTAATCTCCGTGCCTGCGGGAACGCCGCACTGGTTTGATATGGGATCGTCACCGCACTTTACCGCTATCCGTATTTTCGACAATCAGGAAGGCTGGATTGCGAACTTCACTGGCGACAGGATTGCCGATGCCTATCCGCGATTGCCGTAAGCAAATCTCTGAGCCATGATGAAAATGGCCGTTTTACAAAACGGGCGGACAGACTGGCCGCCCGGGTTTATCTCAATCAGGTAACCGGAGCGCCAATAAAATAAGACAGTTACTCATTAGCAACTGGGCCACCTGTTTTCAATGGTGCTTTAAAAGTAGTTATTTTCGTTTCTTATTTTCATCTGCTGGAAATAATTAATGCAGTGGTTTTGGAAAGTGTTTTAAATAGTTACATATATAAATGAACATTATGATGCTAATTAATAGCCGGGGAAGTCTGGTAGATAAAGCGATAATAAAGATTTTTGGTTTTCATCTTAAAATATTGATCTTTAATATTTAAACTTTAATGCCTAATGTCAGGGTTTGCAGTCAGGGTTTGCAGTCAGGGTTTACAGTCAGGGTTTGCGGTCAGGGTTTGCAGTCAGGGTTTGCGGTTAGAGTTTGCGGTCAGGGTTTGCAGTCAGGGTTTGCAGTTAAGCGGGGCTGAAAGTTGTATTCGTTCTGATGGGGCGCTTTAAACACTTCCTTTCTCGATTTTTCATGTAGTGACGTGAAATTACCATGTTTAAGCCTCTTTTGATTGGTTATTTTCTTATTGTTAATGAATCTTGCCTGTTTTTTTTGTTTTTTCACTGCAGGGTGAATATTTATTTTGACGGGGATGTTTTATCAGACGTAGTATGATTTTGCTCTGTCAGAAGGGGATATACTATTTTCAGGTGATAAGTCGTGCCTCACGCTGCTATTTCTGTGTGGCGCCGTTCAATTTTAAAAGGAAATTAAAATGAGAGAAATAACCCGAACAGAAGCCACCCGCGTCAGCGGCGGAAGCTTTTTATGCGATCTCAGTCAGGCCAACCTGGCGTTAACCGCCAACCTGTTCAAAGTAGGTTTCTTTTTGCTGGGCGGGCTGGTATTGATGAACTGTCTGTGTTCAGGGGCACAAACACCACCAACACCAGCACCAACAACACCAACACCAGCACCAACAACAGCACCAGAACCCCCCCTGTAGTCACGATCTTTCATGTCCCATAAAATGATGCCGTCATTTTAACCTGCGGGCGCTGCTATAACGCGGCGTCCGGGCCAGTTTACCTTCCGTCAGTTTGTTACACGGCACTTCCTGTTCTCCGTCCGCCTGAAAGCTTTGCCAGGCGCGCGCTGTCCTGTGTTTTTTAGTGGCGCGGCGCTTAAGGTGTCGTTAACCTGTCTTCGTTTTGTATGCACAGACTTAAGGGAAACATTATGAATGAGGCACAGGTCCGTCTGGCTATTGTTGGCGCAGCGGGACGCATGGGGCGTCAGTTAATTCAGGCCGCTCACGAAGCGGAAGGCGTTTGCGTGGGAGCCGCGCTGGTGCGTAACGGCTCTTCTTTGGTCGGCATTGACGCGGGCGAGCTGGCCGGAACCGGTACGCTGGGCGTGAAGGTCAGCGATCGGCTGGTTGCCGATGAGTTTGATGTCCTGATCGACTTTACCCGTCCCGAAGGCACGCTGGAATATCTGGCGTTTTGTCGTCAGCACAAAAAAGCGATGGTCATCGGCACCACCGGCTTTGACGAGGCCGGTAAGGCGGCGATCGGCGCGGCTGCGCAAGAGATAGCCATCGTTTTTGCCGCCAACTTCAGCGTGGGCGTCAATCTGGTGCTGAAGCTGCTGGAGCAGGCCGCGCAGGTGATGGGCGATTATGCGGACATCGAAATTATCGAAGCGCACCATCGCCATAAGGTTGATGCGCCTTCCGGCACCGCGCTGGCGATGGGCGAAGCGATAGCGGACGCCATGGACTGGGATCTTAAAGAGCATGCGGTCTATAGTCGGGAAGGGCACACCGGCGAACGTAAGCCACAAACCATTGGTTTTGCTACCGTGCGGGCAGGCGATATCGTCGGCGAGCATACCGCGATGTTTGCGGATATTGGCGAGCGTATAGAGATAACGCACAAGGCTTCAAGTCGTATGACCTTTGCAAAAGGCGCTGTTCGTGCTGCATCCTGGGTTTTTGCGAGTAAAGAAGGTCTTTTTGATATGAGGAATGTGCTTAATATTGATAATAATTGATAAGTACGAGTCTGGATATTTTTTTAAGCTGCTGTTTTAATTGGGTAGTTTTGCTGCCCTTTTTTATTTGTGCATATAAATAATATTTAGATGGTATTTTTAACAAAAAGTTGTTTTTAGGTGTTTTTCTGCATTTTTACAGGGTTGATTTGTTAATTTTGACCATTTGGTCCACTATTTTTCGGGCTATCTGGATTTTTCCCATTCATTTCGTCAGGCAACCGTTTTTATCACCACGATAGTTGCTGTTTTTGGTGGCTATCATCATCTTTTTACGCCAGTGGCACAAAAAACAATGAAAAACTCCGCTTCAGGGTAGACATCAGCCGGGGCGATCATTAGAATGCGCGCAATTTGCCAAAAATCGAGCAGGCAGGCAGGTTTTGCATTGATTTAAAGGTGTATCATGAATTAATATGCAAATAATGTGACTGTTTATTCTCTGGAGGATGTTTTGATTAAGTCAGCGCTATTGGTTCTGGAAGACGGAACCCAATTCCACGGTCGGGCCATCGGGGCAACAGGAACGGCAGTGGGTGAAGTTGTTTTCAACACTTCAATGACCGGTTATCAAGAAATCCTCACTGATCCTTCCTATTCCCGCCAGATTGTTACTCTCACTTATCCTCATATCGGCAATGTCGGCACCAATATCGCCGATGAAGAATCCGCCCAGGTTCATGCTGAAGGCCTGGTTATCCGCGACCTGCCGTTGATCGCCAGCAACTTCCGTAATGAAGAGGGGCTTTCCGCTTACCTGAAGCGTCTGAATATTGTCGCCATTGCCGATATCGACACGCGTAAGCTGACCCGTCTGCTGCGTGAAAAAGGCGCGCAGAACGGCTGCATCATCGCAGGCGACGCGCCGGATGCCGAGCTGGCGCTGCAAAAAGCAAAAGCTTTTCCAGGCCTGAAGGGCATGGATCTGGCGAAGGAAGTCACCACGCAAGAAACCTACAAGTGGCTACAGGGCAGCTGGACGCTGGACGGCCTGCCTGCACCGAAGAAAGAAGAGGAGCTGCCTTTCCACGTGGTGGCCTACGATTACGGCGTGAAGCGAAATATCCTGCGGATGCTGGTGGATCGCGGCTGTCGTCTGACGGTTGTCCCGGCGCAAACGCCTGCGGAAGAGGTAATGAAGATGAACCCGGACGGCATCTTCCTCTCTAACGGCCCTGGCGATCCGGAACCCTGCGACTACGCTATCGCCGCGATTAAGACTTTCCTGGAAACGGAGATCCCGGTATTCGGCATCTGCCTGGGCCATCAGCTGCTGGCGCTGGCCAGCGATGTGAAAACGGTGAAGATGAAGCTGGGCCACCACGGCGGCAACCATCCGGTGAAAGATCACGACAACAATACCGTGATGATCACCGCGCAAAACCACGGTTTTGCCGTAGACAACAACAACCTGCCAGCGAACCTGCGTATTACCCATACCTCGCTGTTTGACCACACGGTGCAGGGCATTCATCGCACGGATAAGCCGGCGTTCAGTTTCCAGGGCCATCCCGAAGCCAGCCCTGGCCCACACGACGCCGCACCGCTGTTCGATCACTTTATCGAACTGATCGAAGCCTACCGTTCAAATAAATAATCAGGAGCGAAAGAATGCCAAAACGTACCGACATAAAAAGTATCCTGATCCTGGGCGCGGGTCCGATCGTTATCGGCCAGGCCTGTGAATTTGACTACTCTGGCGCGCAGGCCTGTAAAGCGCTGCGCGAAGAGGGCTATCGCGTTATCCTGGTGAACTCCAACCCGGCGACCATCATGACCGACCCGGAAATGGCCGATGCCACCTACATCGAACCGATTCACTGGGAAGTGGTGCGCAAAATTATTGAGAAAGAGCGTCCGGATGCCGTGCTGCCGACCATGGGCGGCCAGACCGCGCTGAACTGCGCGCTGGAGCTGGAGCGTCAGGGCGTGCTGGAAGAGTTCAACGTCACCATGATTGGCGCGACGGCGGATGCAATTGATAAAGCGGAAGACCGCCAGCGTTTCGATAAGGCGATGAAGAAAATCGGCCTTGAAACCGCACGTTCCGGTATCGCCCATAATATGGAAGAAGCGCTGAAAGTTGCTGAAGACGTTGGCTTCCCGTGCATTATCCGTCCCTCCTTTACCATGGGCGGCAGCGGCGGCGGTATCGCTTACAACCGCGAAGAATTTGAAGAGATTTGCGAGCGCGGTCTGGATCTGTCGCCAACCAACGAACTGCTGATTGATGAATCGCTGATCGGTTGGAAAGAGTATGAAATGGAAGTGGTGCGTGACAAAAACGACAACTGCATCATTGTCTGCTCCATTGAAAACTTTGACGCGATGGGCATCCATACCGGTGACTCCATCACCGTAGCGCCTGCGCAGACGCTGACCGACAAAGAGTACCAGATCATGCGTAACGCCTCGATGGCGGTACTGCGTGAAATCGGCGTGGAAACCGGCGGCTCCAACGTGCAGTTCTCGGTGAACCCGGAAAACGGTCGTCTGATCATTATCGAAATGAACCCGCGCGTTTCCCGCTCTTCGGCGCTGGCTTCCAAAGCGACCGGCTTCCCGATTGCGAAAATCGCCGCCAAGCTGGCCGTCGGCTATACGCTGGACGAGCTGATGAACGATATCACCGGCGGCCGCACGCCGGCCTCGTTTGAGCCTTCCATCGACTATGTCGTCACCAAAATCCCTCGCTTCAACTTTGAAAAGTTTGCGGGCACCAACGATCGTCTGACCACGCAGATGAAGTCCGTGGGCGAAGTGATGGCGATTGGCCGCACCTTGCAGGAATCAATGCAGAAAGCACTGCGCGGCCTGGAAGTAGGCGCGCACGGTTTCGACCCGAAAGTTGACCTGAACGATGCGGAAGCGCTGACCACCATTCGCCGCGAGCTGAAAGATGCCGGCTGTGACCGTATCTGGTATGTGGCCGATGCGTTCCGCGCGGGCATGTCCGTGGACGGCGTCTTCAATCTGACCAATATTGACCGCTGGTTCCTGGTGCAGATCGAAGAGCTGGTGCGGCTGGAAGAGCAGGTTGCCCGCGAAGGCATCAACGGCCTGACCGCCGATTTCCTGCGTACCCTGAAGCGTAAAGGCTTTGCCGACGCGCGCCTGGCCGTGCTGGCTGGCGTGGCGGAATCAGAAGTGCGCAAGCTGCGTCAGCAGTATAATCTGCACCCGGTTTACAAGCGCGTGGATACCTGTGCGGCGGAGTTCTCTACCGATACCGCCTATATGTACTCCACCTATGAAGAAGAGTGCGAAGCCAATCCCAACCAGGATCGCGACAAGATCATGGTGCTGGGCGGCGGGCCAAACCGTATCGGTCAGGGCATTGAGTTTGACTACTGCTGCGTGCACGCCGCGCTGGCGCTGCGTGAAGACGGCTATGAAACCATTATGGTTAACTGCAACCCGGAAACCGTCTCTACCGATTACGATACCTCTGACCGCCTCTACTTTGAGCCGGTCACGCTGGAAGACGTGCTGGAAATTGTGCGCATCGAGAAGCCAAAAGGCGTGATCGTGCAGTACGGCGGCCAGACGCCGCTGAAGCTGGCGCGCGCGCTGGAAGCCGCAGGCGTGCCGGTTATCGGCACCAGCCCGGATGCGATTGACCGTGCCGAAGACCGCGAGCGTTTTCAACAGGCGGTGGACCGCCTGGGCCTGAAGCAGCCGGCCAACGCAACGGTCACGGCGCTGGAGCAGGCGGTGGAAAAAGCGGTGGCTATCGGCTATCCGCTGGTGGTGCGTCCTTCTTACGTGCTGGGCGGCCGGGCAATGGAAATCGTCTATGACGAAATTGACCTGAAGCGCTATTTCCAGACGGCGGTTTCCGTTTCCAACGATGCACCGGTGCTGCTGGATCGCTTCCTGGACGACGCGGTTGAAGTGGACGTTGACGCCATCTGCGACGGCGAGCGCGTGCTGATAGGCGGCATCATGGAACATATCGAGCAGGCTGGCGTGCACTCCGGCGACTCGGCCTGTTCACTGCCGGCCTATACGCTGAGCAAAGAGATCCAGAACGTAATGCGTCAGCAGGTCGAAAAACTGGCCTTTGAGCTTTGCGTGCGCGGGCTGATGAACGTGCAGTTCGCGGTAAAAGATAACGAAGTCTATCTGATTGAGGTTAACCCTCGCGCCGCGCGTACCGTGCCGTTTGTCTCTAAAGCGACCGGCGTGCCGCTGGCGAAAGTCGCCGCGCGCGTGATGGCGGGCAAAACGCTGGCAGAGCAGGGCGTAACGGAAGAGGTGATCCCGCCTTATTATTCGGTGAAGGAAGTGGTACTGCCGTTTAATAAATTCCAGGGTGTCGATCCTATCCTTGGCCCGGAAATGCGCTCCACCGGCGAAGTCATGGGCGTTGGCCGCACCTTTGCCGAAGCTTTCTCTAAAGCGATGCTGGGCGCGCAAAGCAATATGAAGAAAAGCGGCCGCGCGCTGCTCTCCGTTCGCGAAGGCGACAAAAAGCGTATTGTGGATCTGGCCGCTAAGCTGCAAAAGCTGGGCTTTGAGCTGGACGCCACCCACGGCACGGCGGTAGTGCTGGGCGAAGCGGGCATCAATCCGCGTCTGGTTAACAAGGTGCATGAAGGCCGCCCGCATATTCAGGATCGCCTGAAGAACGGGGAATATGCCTACATTGTTAACACCACGGCCGGACGCCAGGCGATTGAGGATTCCAAACTGATCCGCCGCAGCGCGTTGCAGTATAAGGTGCACTATGACACCACGCTGAACGGCGGTTTCGCGACGGCTATGTCGCTGAATGCCGATCCGACTGAGCAGGTGATCTCCGTGCAGGAAATGCACGCGCAGATCAAACAGGCTTAAAGCGTTTTCTCTGCCCATCCCCGCTACGGCGGGGATTTTTTTATCTCCGCCGCGTTCCCGCCCCAATAATGTGTTTTGTGACGCCTTTAAAATTGATGCGCCAAAAAATGCTATAGGCTTGTCCCGTTGCCGAACCGTCGGCGCTTTTACTCAACATCAGGGATGAAACAATGAAAAAACGCTTAATAGCTCTGGCCTGCATGGCCTTTTTTTCGCAGGCCTTTGCGGCGAAAGACGTTACCACGCAACCTGACTTTTATTTCCTGCAGGAGGCGCAATCCCCCGACAGCCTGACGCTGTTGCCGCCGCCGCCCGCGACGGACAGCATCGAATTTCTTAACGACAAAGCGCAGTACGAGCTGGGCAAAAGCCTGCGCGATACGCCCCGGGGCAAGCAGGCGTGGCAAGATGCGCATGTCGCAGGCGATGGCGTGGCCGCGGCTTTTTCCGGCGCGTTTGGACGAGAAATCAGCAAGAGTAAAACGCCGGAGCTTTATCGGCTGGTGATGAAAATGCGTGAGGATGCCGGCGATTTGGCCACCCGCAGCGCCAAAATTCGCTATATGCGCATTCGTCCTTTTGCTTTTTATCAGGAACCGACCTGCCGCACCGATCAGCAGCAGGAGCTGTCTACCAACGGCGCTTATCCTTCCGGGCATACAACAATTGGCTGGGCTACGGCGCTGGTGCTGACCGAAATAAACCCCGCCAGACAGAATGAAATCCTCAAGCGCGGCTATGAAATGGGCCAGAGCCGGGTAATTTGCGGCTATCACTGGCAGAGCGATGTTAACGCCGCCCGCATCGTCGGCGGGGCTGTCGTGGCCCGTCTGCACGCTGACGAAAGTTTTATGCAACAGCTACAAAAAGCGAAGGACGAGTTTAAACGTCAGACGACGCTGGCCGGAAACCTCGACAGATAACCCACCGCAGAATAACCCTGTGGTTTTACCCCGTCCGCGCGTGGGAAGTAGGTATTGCTGCTGCCGTATAGTCGCTAAAGCCGCAAAGTAAAAAGGCCCGGTTGCCAACAATGCCAACCGGGCCTTCGCTTATCCCCCGCTAATCAGGAGAGCGCGACTTTGATACCGAAAGCGATCAGCACGGTGCCCAGCAGCCTGTCGATCAGCTTCTGCGCGCGGGCCAGGCCACGGCGTACGGGCGGGCTTTGGATCAGCACCACCAGCGTCGGCCACCAGATGGAAGAGAGCGTGATAATAATGCCTGCATACCAAATCTTCTCGCCCAGGCTGGAATGCACGTTCAGCACCTGCGTAAACATCGACAGGAAAAACAGCGTGGCCTTAGGATTCAGCAGATTGCAAAGGTAGCCCTGCATAAAGGCTTTCTTTAACGAGGTGCTTTCCGCCGCGACGTTGCTGAGGTCCATCTTGCTGCCGCCGCGTGAAAGCAGCGCCTGGATGCCGACGTAGATCAGATAAGCCGCCCCGGCATACTTCAGCAGCATAAACAGCCACGGCGTGGTGGTGATCACCACCGCCAGCCCGGCGACGCAATAGGTCATATGCGTTGCCACGGCGCAGTTAACGCCAAGCGCCGTCATCAGCGCGGCGCGGCGTGGATAGCGCGCGGCATTTTTGATAATCAGAAAAAAATCGGGGCCGGGCGAAAGCATGCCCAGCGTCGCAATAGTGACGATAAGTAAACTGGTTTCTAACATGGTGTTCTCAGAATTCAGCAGAAGAGAGAAACCCCAAAGGGTTTGCCGTGGCTATTTTAGCCTGAAGCGCTAATAAATAACACGGCGCCGCTAAACCTTTACTTAATTCGCCAGGTTTTGCTATCGACGAAACTTTCGCCTTTCCGTATGATGGCGCCAATTTTACACCTTGTGAGTATTCTCAGATGATAAGCCTGATTGCAGCCATGGCGACCGACCGCGTTATCGGGATGGAAAATGCCATGCCGTGGCATCTGCCAGCCGATTTGGCCTGGTTTAAAAAGCACACCCTGAACAAACCGGTCATTATGGGACGCCGCACTTTTGAGTCGATCGGCCGTCCGCTGCCGGACAGGCTGAATATTGTGATCAGCAGCCAGCAGGGCGATGCGGAAGGCGTGTGCTGGGTCACTTCCATTGAGGAAGCGCTGAAAGCGGCGGGCGACGTGGCAGAGATCATGGTGATTGGCGGCGGGCGCGTCTATGAACAGCTGCTGCCGCGCGCGGATCGCCTGTATCTGACGCATATTGATGCGGAAGTCGAAGGCGACACGATTTTCCCGGACTACGAGCCGGATGAGTGGCAGTCGACCTTTAGCGAATTTCACGACGCTGACGAGAAAAACACGCACAGCTACTGCTTTGAAATTCTGGACCGTCGACAGTAAGTAACTTTACACTCCTTTCGAACATTTTGTAACCTAAGTGTAACAAAATATCTCTAGCATTGCTTCATTTTACAAACCGTAAAGGAAGCAATGCGCTATGAATAATCAATCGCCGTTACCGAACGAAGCCGTCACGCCTAATCCTGGCCGTCGTAAATTCCTTGCAGGAACCGGGGCATTGAGTCTGGCAGGCTTTATTGGCGGCGGTCTCTCTGTTCCCTCTCTGGCGCTGGCGAAGCCCGTGTCGGGCGGCAGTCAATTGCTGGGTTTTGACGGTATTCCGGCTTCCACAGCGGATGAAATTGCCATTGCCGACGGTTATCTGGCTGATGTGCTGATTTCATGGGGCGATCCGCTGGTCGATGGCGCCCCGGCGTTTGACGCGGAAGGAAAAAACAGCGCAGCCGATCAGGAAAAACAGTTTGGCGATAACAATGATGGCATGAGCTTTTTTGCCATGGAGGGAAGCCGGGATCGCGGCTTAATTGCGGTTAACAATGAATATGTTAATGAGCAATATCTCTATGCTCACGGCGACAGCAAGGCGCACGATGCTGAAGATGTAAAAAAATCGCAGGCGGGGCACGGCGTATCGGTGATGGAAGTCCGTCGTGGCCAGGGAAACCGCTGGGAAGTTGTCCGTCCTTCACGCTATAACCGCCGCATCACTGCCAATACGCCAATGCGTTTTTCCGGCCCTGCCGCTGGCGATGCGGCGCTGCATACCGCAGCCGATCCGCAAGGAATGAACGTGCTCGGCACCTTTGGCAACTGCGCTAACGGCAAAACGCCCTGGGGTACTTATCTCACCTGTGAAGAAAATTTCGATACCTATTTCGGCACTAAAAAGGCGGATTTCAGCCTGACGGCGGCGCAAAAGCGCTACACGCTGAGCCCCGCCGATCCCGAGCGCAACTGGTCCGATTTCGATCCGCGTTTTGATGTGGCGAAAAACCCTAACGAATTTAATCGTCACGGCTGGATTGTCGAGATCGATCCCTTCGCCCCCGATTCCGTGCCGGTCAAGCGCACCGCGCTGGGCCGATTTAAGCATGAAAACGCGGCCGTTACGGTAGCGAAAAGCGGCGAGCTGGTGGTGTATATGGGGGACGATGAACGCGGCGAGTATATCTACAAATATGTTTCCAAAGGCAAGGTCGATCGCGCTAATCCGGCGGCAAATAGCAGGCTGTTGGATGAGGGAACGCTCTATGTTGCCATCTTTGACGGCGACAGAAACGGTACGCCGCTGAAGGGAACCGGGCACTGGGTGGCGCTGGTTCAGGGGCAGCACGGCCTGACCGCCGACAACGGTTTCCGCACCCAGGCAGATATTTTGATTAACACGCGCGGCGCGGCGGATGTGGTGAAAGCCACACGTATGGATCGCCCTGAGTGGATTGCCGTTAATCCCCATGATGGCCGCGCCTACTGCACCCTGACCAATAACAGCAAGCGAGGCGATGAGGGAATGCCGATCAACGCGGCTAATCCTCGGCCGGATAACATTTATGGGCAGATTATTCGCTGGGATGAGAAAGGGGACGCTACGGCCCAGGCGTTTGACTGGGATATTTTTGTGCTGTGCGGTAATCCAATTGCGCATCCGCAGGGCATATATCGCGGTACGCCGAACATCACCGAGCAGAACACCTTTAATAGCCCTGATGGTCTGGGCTTTGATGAAGGCGGACGCCTGTGGATCCTGACGGATGGTAAATACAGTAATAAAGGCGACTATGAAGGGCAGGGGAACAATCAGATGCTGGTGGGCGATCCGCAGAGCGGAGAAATTCGTCGCTTTATGGTGGGGCCCAAATCCTGTGAGCTGACCGGGATCACTTTTACACCGGACTACAAAACGATGTTTGTGAATGTGCAACATCCGGGAGAAGAGAAAGACTCGCACTTTCCTGACAATAGCCCGCGTCCCCGCTCTTCCGTGATAATGATTACGCGCAAGGATGGCGGCGTATTGGGTGCCTGAAAGCGGACGGATACGTTTATCGGCTGAGTAAAGCCACGCCTTTAAGGGCGTGGCGCTCACTCTTTATCGGATAGCAAAAAGCCTGTCGCGAAAGCAATTGACGCTTATGAGTCAGCAGACGGCGCCGCTATAGCGTTCTCATGTTCGTTTGACAACCGTTTTGACGGCTGAGTAAACCAGGTTTTATCTTCCCAGCGCAGCATCGTCAGCGTGCCGCCCCAGCAGCAGCCGGTATCCAGCGCCAGGATATTTTCCGGCGTGCCTTTTCCTTCCAGCGAAGCCCAGTGACCAAACGCAATGGTGTAGTCGCGCGACACGGGCCCCGGAATAGCAAACCACGGCTTTAACGGCGCGGGCGCCGAATCAGGCGTATCTTTGCAGATCATATCCAGCTGGCCGTTAGGAAAGCAGAAGCGCATCCGGGTTAGCGCATTGGTGCTGAAGCGCAGACGAGCCAGCCCGGTCAGCTCCGGCGTCCAGTTGTTGGGCATATCGCCATACATCGCATCCAGAAACAGCGGATAGGTATCGCTGGAGAGCACCGCCTCGACCTCGCGGGCGCAGCTTTGTGCCGTAGCCAAATCCCACTGCGGCGTGATGCCCGCGTGCGCCATCACCAGCTTCTTCTCTTCATCGACCTGGATCAGCGGCTGGCGGCGCAGCCAGTTAATCAGATCGTCGGCGTCTTCCGCTTCCAGCAGCGGCGTCAGCCTGTCCTTTGGCTTGTTGCGGCTGATACCTGCAAACACGGCCAGTAAATGCAGATCGTGATTGCCCAGCACCACTTTTACCGCATCGCCCAATGAACGAACGTAGCGCAGGACTTCCAGCGAAGCGGGGCCGCGCGCAACCAGATCGCCCGTCAGCCACAGGCTGTCCCGGGCAGGATCGAAAGCCACCTGGTCCAGCAGTGACCGAAGCTCATCGTAGCAGCCGTGAATATCGCCAATCAGGTAAGTGCTCATCAACAATCCGAACCTCAGCGCCGGACCAGCGCCCGGATCGCAATCAGAATTAGTGTATGTGGCTGGGGATGGCCAGCCGGAACACCGGGATCGCCACGCGGAAAGCTTCGCCTTCGCTGTCGATCATTCCATAGTGTCCCTGCATGGTGCCCATAGGGGTTTCCAGTACCGCGCCGCTGGTGTACTGGAATTCGCCAGCGGGTGCGATGTGCGGCTGTTCGCCGATAACGCCTTCGCCCTGAACTTCCGTTTCGCGGCCGTTGCCGTTGGTAATCAGCCAGTAGCGGCCCAGCAGTTGAACGGCGTGACGCCCCAAATTACGAATGGTAATGGTGTAGGCAAAAACGTAGCGGTTCTCTTCCGGCGCGGACTGCGACGCAATATAAGCGCTTTGTACATGCACACAAACTCGGGGCGTATCCATGTTTAACTCTCCTGCGGCGTCTGTTGAGGATGCGCAGACAGCCAGTTCGCCAGCTGGCAGTACTGGGCTACGGAGATGTTTTCCGCGCGCAGCGTCGGATCGATATTCATCTCCTGCAGCGCTTCCAGCGTAAACAGATGGCCAAGGCTGTTGCGCAACGTTTTACGGCGTTTGCCGAACGCTTCGGTGGTGATCCTGCTGAGGACTTTAAGATCCTGCACCGGATTCATAATCGTGGCGTGTGGAACCAGACGAACCACGGCGGAATCCACTTTCGGCGCAGGCGTAAAGGATTCCGGCGGCACTTCCAGCACCGGGATCACCTGGCAGTAATATTGCGCCATTACCGTCAGACGACCATAGGCTTTGCTGCCCGGCCCGGCAACCAGTCGGTTGACCACCTCTTTCTGCAACATAAAGTGCATGTCGCGGATCGCATCAGTATAGCTGAAAAGGTGGAACATCAACGGGGTAGAGATGTTATAGGGCAGGTTGCCGAAGACGCGCAGAGACTGGCCTTTCTCACGAGCGTAGGCCGCGAAATCAAAGGTCATGGCATCCTGCTGGAAAATCGTCAGCTTTGGCCCTAAAAACGGATGGGTCTGCAAACGAGCCGCCAGATCGCGGTCGAGTTCGATCACCGTCATCGCTTCCAGCCTGTCGCCAACCGGTTCGGTTAACGCGCCCAGACCGGGGCCGATTTCGACTACCGCCTCGCCGGGCTGAGGGTGGATGGCGGAAACGATGCTGTCAATAATATACTGATCGTTAAGGAAGTTCTGGCCAAAACGTTTGCGGGCGAAGTGGCCCTGATGGACGCGATTATTCATTACTGCTCTTAATCATGGTAATGGCGAGGTTAAGCGCCGTAATAAAGCTGCCCGCATCCGCGTTGCCCTGGCCGGCCAGCTCTAAAGCGGTGCCGTGGTCAACGGAGGTGCGGATAAAGGGCAGGCCGAGCGTGATATTCACCGCTCGCCCGAAGCCCTGGTATTTCAGTACCGGCAGGCCCTGGTCATGATACATCGCCAGAACCGCGTCGGCATGTTGAAGATATTTAGGCTGAAACAGCGTGTCCGCCGGCAGCGGGCCGGTCAGCTGGATGCCGCTGCGCCGCAGCTCGTCAAGCGCCGGAATGATAACGTCAATTTCTTCACGTCCCATATGGCCGCCTTCGCCCGCGTGCGGATTCAGGCCGCAGACAAAAATATGCGGCTGCGCCAGACCGAACTTGCTTTGCAGATCGGCATGCAGGATGTTGATCACTTCATGCAGGCTGTCGCGGGTAATGGCGGCGGAGACGTCTTTTAACGGCAGATGCGTGGTCGCCAGCGCGACCCGCAGCGCTTCCGTCGCCAGCATCATCACCACGCGGGCACAGCCTGCGCGCTCGGCGAAAAACTCGGTATGGCCGCTGAACGGGATACCGGCGTCGTTGATCACGCCCTTGTGTACCGGCCCGGTAACCAGCGCCGCAAATTCGCCGTTAAGGCAGCCGTCGCAGGCGCGAGCCAGCGTATCCAGCACGTAGTGGCCGTTGGCGACGCAAAGCTCGCCAGCTTTTACCGGCTGCGGCGCGCTAACGGGCAGCACGGTCAGGGTGCCGGCAGCCTGTGGCCGGGCAGCAACGCCCGGCTGATAGTCACGCAGCGTCAGAGGGAGGCCCAGCTTTGCCGCGCGCTCGCGCAGCAAAGCTGGATCGGCGACGACGACCAGTTCAACTGGCCAGTCGCGCTGGGCCAGTTGTAGTGTGACATCGGGACCAATCCCGGCGGGTTCGCCGGGAGTGATCGCCACGCGCATATTACTGAGCATTGGCATCCAGAATTTTCACATAGGCAGAGGCGCGCTGCTCCTGCATCCAGGTTTGCGCTTCTTCCGCAAATTTACGGTTAAACAGCAGGCGGTAAGCACGCTCTTTCTGCGCCGCGTCGGTTTTATCAACCTGGCGCGTATCCATCAGCTGGATCAGGTGCCAGCCGAAAGAGGAGTGCACCGGCGCGCTCATCTGGCCTTTTTTCAGTTTCAGCAGCGCGTCGCGGAAGGCGGGATCGTACACCTCTGGCGAGCTCCAGCCAAGATCGCCGCCCTGGTTGGCGGAGCCGGGATCCTGAGAAAGCTGTTTAGCGGCCTGCGCGAAGGTGGTTTTGCCGCTGTTGATTTCAGCCGCAACCTGCGTCAGCTTCTGGCGCGCCTGATCGTCCGTCATCACCGGCGACGGCTTGAGCAGAATATGACGAGCGTGCACTTCCGTCACGGAGATGCTCTGTTTGTCGCCGCGAACGTCGTTCACTTTCAGGATATGGAAGCCTACGCCGGAACGGATTGGGCCGATGATATCGCCTTTCTTCGCCGTAACCAGCGACTGCGCGAACAGCGAAGGCAGTTCCTGGATGCGGCCCCAGCCCATATTGCCGCCTTTCAGCGCCTGCGGATCGGCGGAGTAGGTGATCGCCAGCTTGCCGAAGTCCGCGCCGCCTTTAGCCTGGCTGACCAGCTGTTTCGCCAGATCTTCCTGCTCGTCCACCTGCTGCTGCGTCGGGTTTTCCGGCAGCGGCAGCAGAATGTGGCTGAGGTTCAGCTCGGTAGACGCGTTGTTCTGCGAGGAAACCTGCGTCGCCAGCGAATCCACTTCCTGCGGCAGAATAGTCACGCGACGACGTACTTCGTTGTTGCGGACTTCGGCAATGGTCATCTCTTTACGGATCTGCTCGCGATAGGTGGCGTAGTTCATACCGTCATAGGCCAGACGGCTACGCAGCTGATCCACGCTCATCTTGTTCTGAGCGGCGATATTGGCAATCGCCTGATCGAGCTGATCGTCCTGGATCTGGATCCCCGCCTGTTTCGCCATTTGCAGCAGAATATTGTCCATCACCAGGCGTTCGACAATCTGGTGACGCAGCGTTTTATCATCCGGCAGCTGCTGACCAGCCTGCTGTGCCTGACTTTTCACCGACCGCATCATGCCGTCGACATCGCTTTCTAACACAACGCCGTTATTGACCACGGCGGCTACTTTATCAACAACTTGCGGTGCTGCAAACGCGGTGCTGGCAGTGAGCGCAGCCCCCAGGATCAGCATTCTCCAGTTCTTCATACTTTTTCCATTTTTCTATCCGCACTGCGGGTTGGCATACTAATTATCACAACATCAGAAAGAGCGCTGATAAGGCAGGATGCCCTGTCGCAGCATTTGCCCGGTGCCCAGACCATAGGATGAGCTCAGGCCGCGCAGCTCAATGTTGAACGAGATTTTGTTGTCGTACGTGCTGCTGTCGTTTTCCCAATTGGTGATTTTACGTTCATAACCCAGACGAATAGCGTAGCAGCAAGAGCTGTACTGGACGCCCAGCAGCTGATCGGCAGGCTGTTTGGCCTTGGTATCGTAATACCAGGCACCGACCACCGACCAGGCATCGGCGATTGGCCAGCTGGCCGTGGCGCCTACCTGCGAAATCCCCTGCTGGTAGCCAGGGTTCTTAATCTGGCTCAGCGTCTGCTGAATATATTCGGGGCTGGTGTAGCGGTAGTTCAGCTGCACCAGACGATCGGCATCCCGACGATATTCCAGAACGGCGTTGCCCTGGGAAACGTTATCGATGCGGGTGTCGTACTGCACACCGCCGCGCGCGCCCCAGCGATCGCTAATCTTCCAGTAGGTGTCGCCAGCCCAGACCAGGCTGCCGCGATCGTCGCTGTCTGCGTTCTCCAGTCCGGTACGGGCCGGGGTAAACGAGTAGATTTGACCAATGGAAGCGTTAAAACGTTCAACCAAATCGTTATCAAATATTCGCGTAGTCACGCCGCTGGTCAGCTGATTAGCGGAAGCGATGCGATCCAGGCCGCTATAGGTGCGGTCGCGGAACAGGCCGGTATAGTCGCTTTGCAGCAGCGTTGAGTCGTAAGCGCGCACGGTGCTCTGATCGCGATAGGGAAGGTAGAGGTACTGCATACGCGGTTCCAGCGTCTGCGTGTAGCCTTCCGACCAGTCCATATCGCGGTCAAATACCATCTTGCCGTCGACCTTAAACTGCGGCATAACGCGGTTTACGCTGCTTTTCAGCTGGTTGACTTTGCTGGTATCAACGTTGTTGTTGTAATACTCGACGTCATCCTGCTGATAGTGCGTCGCCAGCAGTTTCGCTTCGGTATTAAGGCTGCCCCAGCCGTTGGAAAGCGGCAGGTTGATAGTCGGTTCCAGGTGCAAACGCGTTGCATCCGGGTAATTATCGTTAACGTTGGTAAACTTCACCGCCTGCGCATAGAGATGCGTATCGAACGGGCCGACGTTGTTCTGATAGTAGTTATAATCGAACTGCGGCTCGGCGCGGTAAACGTCGTTATTGGTCTGGGTGGAGAAGATCTGGAACTGCTTGGTCGACAGCGTCGCATCCCAGTTTTTCTCTGCGTAGCCTACGCTGAATTTCTGCGTAACGTAGCCGTCGGTCGAGTCGCCGTAGGTGGAATCCAGATCGGTAAAGTAGTAAAGATCGCTGACCTTGGTGTAATCAACGTTAAAGCGCCAGTTCTGATCGTAGACGCCGGAGTGCCGCCAGAAGAAGAGCCAGCGGTTAGAATCTTTGTCGTCGGTCATCCCGCGCGTGGCGGCATCTTTATTGTACTGGTCGTCGCTCGGCAGATAATCAAACTCAACCAAGCCCGCGCCCGCCTTGGTCAGGTAGCGGAATTCGTTCTGCCACTGCAGGCCGCGCTTGCTCATATAGTGCGGCGTGATGGTGGCATCAGCCTGCGGCGCAATGTTCCAGTAGTAAGGCAGAATAAATTCAAAGCCGTTGGAGCTGCCGAATTTCGCGTTGGGGATCAAAAAGCCCGAACGGCGGCGGTCGCCAATCGGTAGCTGTAGATAAGGGCTGTACAGCACCGGCACCGCGCCGATCTTAAAGCGGGCGTTCCAGATTTCCGCGACCTGCTCTTCACGATCCTGGATCACCTGCGTACCTGCAACGCTCCAGCTGTTGTCGCCGGGCAGACAGGAGGTGAAGGTACCGTTTTCAAGGATGGTATAGCGGTTTTCACCGCGCTGCTTCATCTGATCGCCGGTACCCCGTCCCTGGCGGCCCACCATTTGATAGGTGCCGTTCCAGACGTTGGTGTCTTTGGTATTCAGATTCGACCAGGCTTTCGGCCCTTTCAGGATGACCTGATTGTCGTCGTATTGCACATTACCCAGCGCGTCAACGGTGCGTACCGGCGTCGTCTGGCCCGGCTGCTGTCGCTGATGCAGCTGCACCTCGTCGGAAAGCAGACGGCTGTTGCCCTGGCGAATATCGACGTTGCCGTTGAACACCGCATCGTCAGGGTAGTTGCCTTTCGCTTGATCCGCGTTGATAGTAACCGGCAGTTCATTGGTATTTTTACCCTGAATCAGAGGCCGGTTATAGCTCGGTACACCCAGCATACACTGCGAGGCGAGGTCATCTGCCAGACCCTGCTGGCTGTAGAGCGCTGAGCCGATAAGCGTGGCCAGCAAAGTAGGTAGTCGTTTTTTCATACGCGGTATCGAAAATTCCGTGATAGCTGGCATCATGCCGACAAACGGTCAGAGACTAACGCACTCAACTGCGTTGCGCTAGTGTTATCCAGGCTGTTTGACCGCGTTGCCGTTAGGCTCAGAGATAAATGACGGGTATGATAATGCAATTTTTAGCCTTCAGCATGGCGAATTGAGGAGTATATGCGCTATTGGGGAAAAGTAATCGGGCTTGTGCTGGGTTTGTTAAGCGGCACCGGCTTTTGGGGACTGGCGATTGGCCTGCTCTTCGGGCATTTGGTTGATAAAGCGCGAGCGGTTCAGGGGCAGGGCTATTTTGCTAATCAGCAGACCCGTCAGGCGCTCTTTTTCAGCACCACCTTTCAGGTTATGGGCCATCTGACCAAGTCAAAAGGCCGCGTGACCGATGCGGACATCCAGATGGCGTCATTGTTGATGGATCGTATGCAGCTGCACGGCGAGGCGAGAACGGCCGCGCAGCAGGCTTTTCGCCAGGGGAAAGAGGGCAACTACCCGCTGCGCGACAAGCTGCGGGAGCTGCGCAGCGCCTGCTTCGGCCGCTTCGATCTGATTAGGATGTTTCTGGAAATCCAGATCCAGGCCGCGTTTGCCGACGGCTCGCTCCATCCTAACGAACGTCAGGTGCTGTATGTCATCGCGGAAGAGCTGGGGATTTCGCATGCGCAATTCGATCAGTTTTTACGGATGATGCAGGGCGGTCAGCAGTTCGGCGGCGGGGGCTATCAGCACGGTGCCGGTTCGCAAGGCTATGCGCAGGCGCAGCGCGGGCCAACGCTGGAAGATGCCTGTAGCGTGCTGGGCGTAAAAAGCAGCGACGATGCGGCGACCATCAAGCGCGCCTATCGCAAGCTGATGAGCGAACACCATCCCGATAAGCTGGTGGCCAAAGGGCTACCGCCGCAGATGATGGAGATGGCGAAGCAAAAAGCGCAGGAGATCCAGGCGGCTTACGATCTGATCAAGCGCGAAAAAGGGTTTAAATAATTTGTTAGCGGCCGACGAGCGTTTTCGTCGGCCTTTTTAATGCCAGCTTTATTATTAATATTCTTTTTAACATCACGCTGATTTTTTATTAACTCCTTGTCTTTTAATTCCCCTTTCTTGTTAATCTCGCCTGGCTGTAATCATGCCGCAGCCCGTCTGCGCGCTATATTGTTAATATAAATAATCAGAATGATATACAGACAGGTTCTGTCTGAGCGAACGGCAAATGTTTATGCTGGGTTTATCAGCGGGCCGCTATGATAGAGAAATAAAATCCTGACAATATTAAAATGGCTTAATGAGATATGAATAAAGATAAATATTTTCTTTTTCTCTGTGTTGCTATCGCGTCTGAAATAACGGCTACCACGATGCTGGCGCTGTCTAAAGGCATGTCCGTGCTGCTACCGGCATTTACGGCGCTGGCCGCTTATGGTTTCTCCTATTATTTCTTATCGCTGTCCCTTAAAAAAATTCCGCTGGGCCTGGCCTATGCCCTGTGGGCCGGGCTGGGGATTGTCGCCACTTCGCTGATCAACCGCTTCCTGTTCCAGGTTTCCCTGAGCGGCGGCGCGATTGTCGGCCTGTTAATGATCATAGCCGGGGTGCTGGTGATTAATCTGCTGGCCAAAAGCGATCGCGGTAACGATACCGTGGAGGAAAACTAATTATGCACAGTACGCTGATGGGATTGTTATGGCTTTTTATCGCCATCCTGCTGGAGGTGCTGGCAACCAGCCTGCTGCCTAAAACCGATAATTTTAAACGCTGGGGACTGACCCTGGGCGTCATGGCAATTTACGGCACCTGTTTTTACGCATTATCAAAAGCGATTGTTGTGCTTTCCGTTGGCCTTTCTTATGCCCTGTGGGCCGGGCTGGGCGTGGTTATTATCAGTCTGGTTGGCGTGATTTTTTATCGAAATAAGATCGATAAGTATTCCGTTCTGGGAATCGGTCTTATCGGCATTGGCTGTATTACCATGGGGATATTTTAATGCAGGATATAAACACACGGCTTTTACCTCGTGCTGAGCGTCTGCGCGAGCGTTATTTACAGGCTAAGCCATTTATTTCGGCCGCGCGAGCCAGAGCGGTCACGGAAATTTACCGTCGCTATCCGGGGATGCCGGCTATTTTATTACGCGCGATGGCCTTTCGTCATGCCTGCCGCACGGCGCCGCTGGTGATTGCAGAAGATGAACTGATTGTCAGTCATCCGGCAGGCGCGGCGCGCGGTGGCGAAGTGTCGCCGGAAATCGCCTGGCGCTGGGTGGCGGACGAGCTGGATACCATGTCCACGCGCGCGCAGGATCCCTATGAAATCAGCGAAGAGGTAAAGCGCGAGCTGCGTGAAGAGATTTTCCCTTTCTGGCAGGGGCGGTCGCTGGATGAGGTGGCGGAAACCCGGCTGCGCCACGCGGGGCTGTGGGAATGGAGCACCGTTGAAGGAATTTGTGATTTAAGTATTAAAACGCAAAACGGCGGCGGCGACACCTGTCCGGGCTACGACATCATCCTGCTGAAAAAAGGCATGGGCGGCGTGCAGCGGGAAGCGCAGGCGGCGCTGGATAAGCTTTCGCCAACCTGCCCCGAGGATCAGGACAAGCGCTATTTCTATGAGGCGGTCGTGGAAACCTGTCAGGGCGTGGTGGATTACGCCAACCGCTACGCCGACTACGCCCAGGCGCTGGCTGAGCAGACGCCGGACGCGCAGCGCAAAACGGAGCTGGAAAAGCTGGCCGCTATTTGCCGTCGCGTGCCGGAACAGCCGCCCGCCACCTTTTACGAAGCGCTACAGGCCATCTGGTTTGCGCAGTCGCTGTTTATTCTGGAAGAAAACCAGACCGGCATTTCGCTTGGCCGTGTCGATCAGTACCTGTGGCCGCTGCTGCAGGCCGATCTTGCCAGCGGCGAGCTGACGGAGGAACAGGCGGAAGAGCTGCTTTGCTGCTGGATGATCAAAATGTCCGAGTGCATGTGGATTTGCAGCGCCAGTTCCGCCATGTATTTCGCGGGCTACCAGCCCTTTGTCAATCTGGTGGTCGGCGGCCAGAAGCGCGAGGGCGGCGATGCCACCAATCCGCTTTCCATGCTGATTATGGACTGCTCGCGCAAGCTGAAAATTTATCAGCCAAGCCTGGCAGTGCGGATCCACAACCAGTCGCCGCAGCCTTTTATGCGCAAAATCGTCGAGGTGATCCGCGCCGGGATCGGTTTCCCTGCCTGTCACTTTGACGACGCGCATATCAAAATGATGCTGCGTAAAGGCTTCGATTACGACGATGCGCGCGACTACTGCCTGATGGGCTGCGTAGAGCCGCAACGTTCTGGCCGCATCTATCAGTGGACCTCGGTAGGCTATACCACCTTTACCTGCGCCATTGAGCTGGCGCTAAATAACGGCAGAAGCGCCAGCGGCAGCCAGATGGGGCCGCAGACCGGCGAGGCCGCCACGCTGAAAAGCTGGGAAGCCTTTGAGGAGGCAGTCAGGCAGCAGCTGTGCCACATTGTGAAGCAGGCCGCAGAAGCCACGCTGATGATGCAAAAGCTGCATAAAGAGCTGGCGCCCAAGCCGTTTATCTCCTGCCTGGTCGAAGGCTGTCTGGAGCAGGGAAAGGATGTGATGCACGGCGGCGCGGCAATTAACAACGGGCCAGGACTGATCTGGACGGGAATGGCGGACTACGCCAACGCCATGATGGTGATGCGCGAGCTGGTTTATCAGCAGCAGCAGGTGACGCCAGCGCAGATGGCGCAGGCGCTGCGTGATAATTTCTCCGGGCACGAAACGCTGCGCAACGCCTGCCTGAACGTCGCCAAATTTGGCAACGATATTGAAGAGGTCGATCTGATCGCGCGCGATCTGATCCGCTTTATCGAAAGCGAGCACCGCCGGTACTCGATGCTGTACGGGCCGTTCACCCACGGGACGCTTTCTATCTCTAACAATACGCCGTTCGGCCTGACCACCGGCGCGCTGCCCAGCGGACGACTGGCCGGTATGCCGCTCGCTGACGGCATCAGCCCTTCCCAGCAGACGGACTATGCAGGCCCGACGGCGATTATTAATTCCGTTGGCCGGATCAATGTCGAAGAGATGGAGATCGGCATGGTGCATAACTTTAAGCTGCTGCACGGCATTCTGGATACGGAAGAGGGCGAGCAGGGCATTATCACCCTGCTGCGCAGCGCCAGCCTGCTGGGCAATGCACAGATGCAGTTCAGCTATGTGGATAACGAAACGCTGAAAAAAGCGCAGGAAAACCCCGGGCAGTATCGCAACCTGATGATCCGGGTTGCGGGCTACAGCGCCTTTTTCGTTGAACTCAGCCGCGAGGTTCAGGATGAAATCATCAGCCGTACCCAGCTCCAGTCTTTCTGAGGCCGCCAGCGGGAGCGTATTCAATATTCAGCGCTTTTCTCTGCATGACGGCCCCGGCGTGCGCACCGTGGTGTTTCTGAAAGGGTGCCAGATGCGCTGCGCCTGGTGCGCCAACCCGGAAAGCCTGGCGCCGCAGCCGGAAGTCCTGTTCGATCGGCAACGCTGTGCAAAAGCGCCTTGCGAGCAGCACTGTCCGGGCCGATCGGCCGTTAAAATGGCGGCGGTCGGCTATGAAAGCTGGCCGGATGACCAGAAATGCCCGGCGGCGGCGCTGCGCAAGGTGGGCAAAACGCTTAGCGTCGACGAAGTGATGCGCACGGTGGCGGCGGATGCGCTTTATTACCGTACTTCAGGCGGCGGGATGACGCTCAGCGGCGGTGAGGCCGCCATGCAGCCTGATTTTTCCCGTGCCTTACTGCGCCGCGCCAGGCAGGAGGGGATCCACACCGCCGTTGAAACCTCCGGCTTTGCCGCCTGGCCCGCGCTCTGGCAGGTCTGCGAAGCCAGCCAGCTGATCCTGTACGATGTTAAGCTGGCCGACGACGTCCTGCACCAGCGCTACACCGGCGTCAGCAACCGCAGCATCTGGCAGAACCTGACGCGCCTGCTGACGCAGACGATCCCGCTGCGCATCCGCATTCCGGTCATACCTGAGGTGAACGACAGCAGAAAAGAGGCGGAGAAGATGATGCGCGCCATCGCCAGCCTGACGCAGGGCAGCCGCTGCTTTCAGGGCATCGATCTGCTGCCTTATCACAATTTCGGCCTGCGCAAATACGTGCTGACGGACAGGCGGTGTCTTTATGAGGAAATGCACCCCGATCGCGGCAAGCCGCGGGTGGCGGAGCTGGAGAAAATGGCCGTGCGGTATGGGTTAAACACGACAACGCTGTCCCACTGCATCGGCTGAATAAGGCCTCTGGCGACAGAGGCCTTTGTTCAGAAGTCCGCCGGCTGACGGAAAGTCATCGGCGTCTGGTATTTGGGATGGGTGATGGTGAGCATCTCGGCGTGCAGCAGCAGGCGCGGCGCCATCGCTCTGGCCTCTTCATGCGCGTAAAAGTTATCGCCCAGAATCGGATGCCCCAGCGCCAGCATATGCACGCGAAGCTGATGAGAACGGCCGGTAATCGGCTTTAACCGCACGCGTGCGCTGTTATCCGCCGCATACTCCAGCACCTGATATTCGGTCTGCGCCGGTTTACCGGTTTCAAAGCAGACTTTCTGCTTTGGTCGCAGCGGCCAGTCGCAGATCAGCGGCAAATCGATAAGCCCTTCTTCCTGCGCGGGATGACCCCAGACGCGTGCCAGATAGGTTTTTTTCGGCTCGCGCTCGCGGAACTGGCGTTTCAGTTCCCGCTCGGCCGCTTTGGTCAGTGCGACCAGGATAATACCGCTGGTTGCCATATCCAGGCGGTGTACGGATTCCGCCAGCGGAAAATCGCGCTGAAGACGCGTCATCACGCTGTCTTTATGCTCGGGCAGCCGACCGGGCACCGACAGCAGGCCGCTCGGTTTGTTGACCACGATAATATGCTCGTCCTGATAAAGAACGGCTAAGGGATCTTGCGGAGGATTATAGGGTTCCATCTTTTTGCCTGTGTGGGGCGACCGCAGCCGCCCCGTGCTAATTACTGATGCGTGACAACGATCAGGCGCAGCGCGTCAAGACGCCAGCCCGCGCTATCAAGCGCCGCCAGCACCTGCTCGCGATTGCTTTCCAGCGCGTCGATCTCATCCTGACGGATGTTAGGATTGACCGCGCTCAGCGCCTGCAAACGCGACAGCTCCGCGCTCAGGTTCTCGTTTGCTTCCGTGCGGGCAATCTCGATCAGCTTGCGCGCTTCTTCGGCAGCCTGGCCTTCCGCCAGCTTCAGGATCTCGTGCACATCCTGCTGTACGGCGTTAACCAGCTTGCTGCCGGTATGGCGATTGACCGCGTTCAGCTGACGGTTGAAGCTCTCGAACTCGACCTTACCCGCCAGGTTAGTCCCCTTGCGATCAACCAGCATCCGCACCGGCGTCGGCGGCAGGAAGCGCGTCAGCTGAAGCTGTTTCGGCGCCTGCGCTTCCACCACGTAGATCAGCTCCACCAGCAGCGTGCCGACCGGCAGCGCCTTGTTTTTCAACAGCGAGAGCGCGCAGCTGCCGGTATCGCCGGACAGGATCAGATCCAGGCCGTTGCGAATGATCGGATGCTCCCAGGTGACGTACTGTGCGTCTTCGCGCGACAGTGCCTGATTGCGATCGAAAGTAATGGTGCAGCCATCTTCCGGCAGACCAGGGAAGTCCGGCACCAACATGTGATCGCCCGGCGTCAGCACGATCAGGTTGTCGCTGCGATCTTCCTGATTAATACCGACGATATCAAACAGGTTGAGCGCAAAGTTAACCAGCTCGATATGGTTATCCTGCTCGCTGATGGTTTCCGCCAGCGCCTGCGCTTTTTCACCGCCGTTGGAGTTCAGCTCCAGCAGGCGGTCGCGGCCCTGTTCCAGCTTGCTTTTCAGCGCGTTATGCTGCTCGCGGCAGTCGCTGATAAAGTCGTCCAGCCCCTCGCTGTTTTCCGGCGAGGCCAGATAGTTCACCAGCTGGTCGCTGACCGTATCGTAAATAGCGCGGCCGGTCGGGCAGGTATGCTCAAAGGCGTCCAGCCCCTCGTGATACCAGCGCACCAGCACCGACTGGGCGGTTTTTTCCAGATAAGGCACGTGGATCTGGATATCGTGCGCCTGACCGATACGGTCAAGACGGCCAATACGCTGCTCCAGCAGATCCGGGTTGGCAGGCAGATCGAACATCACCATCTGGCTGGCGAACTGGAAGTTACGGCCTTCGGAACCGATTTCCGAGCAGAGCAGCACCTGCGCGCCATCCTCTTCGGAGGCGAACCAGGCCGCCGCGCGGTCGCGTTCAATAATCGACAGCCCTTCATGGAACACGGCGGCGCGGATGCCTTCACGCTCGCGCAGCACCTGCTCCAGCTGGAGCGCGGTGGTGGCTTTGGCGCAGATAACCAGCACCTTGCTGTCGCGATGGCTGGTCAAAAAGCCCATCAGCCATTCGACGCGCGGATCGAAGTTCCACCAGGTGCCGCTGTCGCCTTCAAATTCCTGATAAATCTGCTCCGGATAGAGCATGTCGCGCGCGCGCTCATCGGCCGCCTTACGCGCGCCCATGATGCCGGACACCTTGATCGCCGTCTGATACTGCGTCGGCAGCGGCAGGCGGATCTGATGCAGTTCGCGTTTCGGAAAGCCTTTGACGCCGTTACGGGTGTTGCGGAACAGCACGCGGCTGGTGCCGTGGCGATCCATCAACATGCTGATCAGCTCCTGACGCGCTTCCAGCTTGCCTTCGCGATCGCTGTTGGCAACCTGGAGCAGCGGCTCGATATCCTGCTCGCCCATCAGGTCGTTCAGCATATTCAGGGCGTCGTTATCAATCGCCTTATCGGCCAGCAGGCCGGAAACCGCATCGGCAATCGGCTGAAAATGCTGCTGCTCTTCAACAAAAGTGGCAAAGTCGTGGAAGCGATCCGGGTCCAGCAGGCGCAGACGGGCAAAGTGGCTCTCCATGCCCAGCTGTTCCGGCGTCGCGGTCAGCAGCAGCACACCGGGGATCTGCTCGGCCAGCTGCTCAATTACCTGATATTCGCGGCTTGGCTGACCCTCTTCCCAGGCCAGGTGATGCGCCTCGTCGACGATCAGCAGATCCCACTCTGCTTCCGCCAGCATCTCCAGACGCTGCTTGTTGCGGCGCACAAAGTCGAGCGAGCAGATTACCAGCTGTTCGGTATCGAAAGCGTTGTCGCTGTCCAGGCGCGCCTGCGCGTAGCGATCGTCGTCAAACAGGGCAAAGCGCAGGTTAAAGCGGCGGAGCATTTCCACCAGCCACTGGTGCTGTAGCGTTTCCGGCACGACGATCAGCACGCGCTCGGCGCGACCGGCCAGCAGCTGCTGATGAATAATCATGCCCGCTTCGATGGTTTTGCCAAGGCCCACTTCATCAGCCAGCAGCACGCGCGGCGCGTGGCGACGGCCTACGTCGTGCGCGATATGCAGCTGGTGCGGGATCAGGCTGGTGCGCATGCCGCGCAGGCCGCTGACCGGCAGGCGATACTGTTCGCTCTGGTATTTACGCGCGCGAAAACGCAGCGCGAAGCGATCCATGCGATCCAGCTGGCCGGCAAACAGGCGGTCCTGCGGCTTGCTGAACACCAGCTTGCTGTCGAGCATGACTTCACGCAGCATCACGCCGGACTCTTCGGTATCAAGCCGGGTGCCGATATAGCTGACCAGACCGTTTTCGGTCACGACTTCCGCCACCTCCAGCTGCCAGCCTTCGTGACTGGTAACGGTGTCGCCCGGGTTGAAGATCACACGAGTAATAGGCGAATCATTTTTAGCGTAAAGACGGTTCTCGCCGGTGGCGGGGAAAAGCAGTGTGACCATGCGCGCATCTACCGCAACAATAGTTCCTAATCCCAGTTCGCTTTCCGTATCGCTGATCCAGCGTTGACCAAGTGTAAAAGGCATAGATATTCGGCTCGATTCTCGTAGAGGTTATTTCAGGCAATAGCACGGCTGCCCGGCAATAAAGCCCGGCAGATTCATTTCGTTTTGCAGGAAGGGCGCTATGGTACTGGAAGGTGGCGCGTTCGTCACCTGTCAAAAAAGCCCCAACTGACCTGTTACCAGTGTAGCAAAGTCATCCTGCACGAAAGGCAAAATGCCTTCCGCAACGGGCTGCAGCTGGCGGGAAAGGTAGTGATCGTAGTCCAGCGGCGTCAGGCGTGCCTCCAGCGGCTCCGGCCCTGACGTGGCGATAACGTAGCGGATCCGGCCGCCTTTTTGATACTGCAACGGGCGGCCCAGCTGGCGGTTCTGCTCATCGGCAAGGCGCGCGGCGCGCACGTGCGGCGGCACGTTGCGCTGATAATCTTCCAGCGGGCGGCGCAGCTTTTTGCTGTAGGTCAGCTGCTCGTCCAGTTCGCCATCCAGCAGCTGCCGCACGGTTTCGCGGATGTAATCCTGATAGGGCTGCCGTTTGAAAATCCGCAGATAAAGCGCCTGCTGAAAATTTTTCGCCAGCGGCGTCCAGTCGGTGCGCACCGTCTCCAGCCCTTTAAACACCATGCGCTCCTGGTCGCCTTCGCGGATCAAACCGGCGTAGCGTTTTTTGCTGCCCTGTTCCGCGCCGCGAATGGTCGGCATCAGAAAACGACTGAAGTGGGTTTCGTACTCCAGCTCCAGCGCGCTGGTCAGCCCCAGCGTTTCCTGCAGATGCTGCTGCCACCAGGCGTTGATTTTTTCCACCAGCCGACGGCCAATCGCGGCGGCCGACGCCTCGTCGTGCGGCGTTTTCAGCCAGACGAAGGTGGAGTCGGTATCGCCATAAATCACGTCATAGCCTTCCGCCTCTATCAGCTCCCGCGTCTGGCGCATGATTTCATGGCCGCGCAGCGTGATGGAGGAGGCCAGCCGCGGATCGAAAAAGCGACAGGCGCTGGTGCCCAGCACGCCGTACAGCGCGTTCATAATGATTTTCAGCGCCTGCGACAGCGGCTTGTTGCCGTGCTTTTTGGCCGTTTCGCGGCCCTGCCAGATCTGACCGACGATCTCCGGCAGGCAGTGCAGGGTGCGGGAGAAACGCGCGCCGCGAAAGCCGCTGACCGACTCGCTGTCGTCGGGATGCGCCATGCCTTCGGCCAGCCCGACCGGGTCAATCAGAAAGGTACGGATAATCGAGGGATAAAGGCTTTTGTAATCCAGCACCAGCACCGAGTCATAAAGGCCTGGCCGCGAGTCCATCACGTAGCCGCCCGGACTCGCCTCCGGCGCGACTTCGCCCATATTCGGCGCAACGTAGCCGGCGCGATGCATACGCGGCAGATAAAGATGGCTGAACGAGGCGACCGAGCCGCCATGCCGATCCGCAGGCAGGCCGTTGACGGTGGCGCGCTCCAGCAGAAAAGGCATGATCTCGGTACGCTGGAAAATGCGCGTGACCAGCTCGCAGTCTTTCAGGTTGTAGTGCGCCAGCGCCGGTTTGTCTTCCGCAAAGCGCTGGTCGATCTCCTGCATCCTGTCCCACGGATTATTAATGGCTTTGCCTTCGCCCAGCAGCTCGCGCGAGACCGATTCCAGGCTAAAGGAGGGGAAATCCCAGAAGGCGGATTTCAGCGCCTCGATGCCGTCGATAATCAGCCGCCCGGTCGCCTGCGCAAAGTAGATCCCCGGCTTGAAGCCGTGCTCGCGCCACTCCAGCGCTTCGCTGTTGCGGCCCAGCCGCAGCGGGATGCCATAGCGGTCGGCATGTTTTTGCAGCATCCTGAGATCAAACTGCACCACGTTCCAGCCGATCAGCACGTCCGGATCGTGTTCGGCAAACCAGGCGTTGAGTTTTTCCAGCAGCGCAGGACGGCTGGCGACATATTCCAGCCTGAAGTCCAGGCGGCTGGCGTCGCCGTTTTCCGGCCCTAACATATAAACCACGCGCTGGCCGCAGCCTTCCAGCCCGATGCAGTAAAGCTCGCCGTGGCGCGTGGTTTCAATGTCCAGCGACACCCACTTCAGCGGCGGGCGATAGTCCGGGTTAGGTTTAAGCCGCGCCTGCGTCAGGCTGCCGCCGACCTGCTGGCCGCTGAACCATACCGGCGCGGTGATAAAACGCTCCATCAGGAAACGATCGGGCGGGCGGATATCCGCTTCATAAACCATCACGCCGTTTTCGCGCAGCAGCTTCTCCAGCTTTTGCAGCTGCCGATACTGTTTGCAGTAAAGCCCGGCGACCGGACGCTGGCGGAAGTCCTTCAGCGTCAGCGGCGTCAGCCTGATATCTTTTTCGGCACGCAGCAGGGTTTCCGCCTGCGCCAGCTGCTGCTGCGGAATAAAGGCGACCGACTCCTGCGGCGGCAGCACGATCCGCTGCGGGCAGTCGTCCGTGGCCAGCCACAGCACGATCTCCGTGCCGCTGGGCGTATCCCGCCAGTGTCGGGTCAGCAGAAAGCCTGCGCGCGCGTCGTTCACCTGAACCTCCTGAGCGGCTGGGAATGGAATACGGGGCTGTTCACCGCCATGCGGGCCTATAATAGCATGTTTATTTATACAGTTCTTACTTCGCCAGCGCCGCTCACCGGCAAGCGCTTTTCTTCTTTACCTGAACAGAAGAAATATCCGCATTCCCATACAAAACAGCGCTTGACGGATCCCGGACGGGCCAGGACAATCCGGCTTTCCAATAAACAGAATGTGAAATCTATGGAAGCCTGGCTGGAACACCTTATAACTCAATCAGTTGCCTGGTCTTTACTGGCAGTAGGCCTGGTCGCCTTTTTCGAGTCGCTGGCGCTGGTTGGGCTGCTGCTGCCGGGCACCGTGCTGATGGCCTCGCTGGGCGCACTGGTCGGCAGCGGACAAATCAGTCTTTATCCGGCCTGGGGCGTGGGGATTATCGGCTGCCTGCTGGGCGACTGGATCTCCTACTTTATCGGCTGGCAGTTCAAAGGGCCGCTGCACCGCTGGTCATTTATTAAAAAGCATCAGCCGCTGATGGATAAAACCGAACACGCGCTGCATCAGCACAGCATGTTTACCATTATTATCGGCCGCTTTATCGGCCCGACGCGGCCGCTGATCCCGCTGGTGGCGGGGATGCTGGAGCTGCCGGTAAAGAAGTTTATCCCGCCTAATTTAATCGGCTGCGTGCTGTGGCCGCCTCTGTACCTGCTGCCGGGCATCCTGGCTGGCGTGGCGATTGACGTGCCGAAGGACGCCAGCAGCAGCCTGTTTAAATGGCTGCTGCTGGCGGTAGCGCTGCTGGTGTGGCTGGGCGGCTGGCTGGGCTGGCGCTGGCTGCGCGCCAAAAAACAACATGACTGGGCGACGGCCTATTTGCCGGAGAGCCGCCTGCGCTGGCTCGCGCCGCTGATGATGGCGGCGGGCGTCGCCAGCTTCGTGGCGATCCAGTTCCATCCGATGATGCCCATCTTCCGCCATCTGCTGTGGCAGGTGTTTATCGGCTAGATCATCAAAAGCGGCCCGGCCGGGGCCGCGCCTGCGACTGCTGAAGGGATAAACAGAGATGCCGGTAAACGTAGACCTGAACGATCTTTACGCCTTTCGGGCGCTGGTGGAATACGGCAACTTCCGCCTTGCGGCGGAGTCGATCTGCTTGTCTCAGTCCGCCCTTAGCCGCCGTATAGACAAGCTGGAAAATGCGCTGGGCCTGAAGCTGTTTGAACGCACGACCCGTCGCGTCAGCCTGACGCTGGCCGGACAAAACTTTGCCGAGCGATCGGGGCGGCTGCTGACGGATTTCGAAGATGTGATGGCGGATCTGAGCGAGGTCAGCCAGAACCGTACCGGGCTGGTCACTGTCGCCAGCGTCCCTTCCGCCGCCTATTATTTTATGCCGGATGTTATCCGCCGCTTTCAGAGCCGCTATCCCAGAGTGCGCGTTAAGCTGATCGACAGCAGCGCCAGCAATGTGTACGACTCCGTTGTCAGCGGCCAGGCGGATTTCGGCATCAGCTTTGCAGGCCGTACGCAGGCGGATATTGAATTTTTGCCGCTGCTGGCGGACAGATACGTCGCTGCCTGTCGGCATGAGCATCCGCTTGCGGGGAGTAAAGCGCTTACGTGGAAGGCGTTTTATCAGCAGGCCTGGATTGGCCTTGATAAGACCTCCGGCAACCGCAACCTGCTCGATCAGGCGCTGGCGCACATCGTGCCGGAACGTCCCAGTATTTGCGAAACCCGCCATGTCACCACCATGCTGGGTATGGTTGAAGCGGGCCTCGGCATTGCCGCCGTACCCGCTATGTCGATGCCGTATTCAGGCCATTCCGTGCTCACCAGCGTGCCGCTGACAGAACCGGTAGTGCAGCGGACGGTTGGCTTACTTAAGCGCAGCGGAAGGGTGCTGTCGCACGTCGCCGCCGAGCTTGAAAAGCTAATTACTGAACGGTAGCCGCCTGGGGCGTTGCCACGGTTTTCAGGCCGGTGGCGCGAATGCTCTCCTGCACCGCCGCCGACGAAAGATAGCGCAGCAGCTTTTGCGCCTCCTGCGCATTGGCCGAGGTTTTCGTTACGGCCCCGGCGAAGCGGGTGGTGTACTGCACGCTGGCCGGCAGCTCGCCGATAAAGGTGACGCCGGCAACGGGAAGCAGCTCGCTAACCTGCTGAAAGCCCAGCGCGTATTGCCCTTCAGCGACAACACGCGCTACCGGGATCCGCTCTATCATCTGCGCCTTGCTCTTCATTTGCTCCGCAATGCCCAGCTTTGCAAACAACTGCCCGCTGACATATCTGCCGCTTGCGCTGTCGGAATAGGCAACGGACTGCGCCTGTAACAGCGCCGCCCGCAGCGCCTGCTCCGTTTTAATGTTGACGGGCGTGGTGCCTTTTTTAACGACCGCGCCCACGGGCGAATCGGCCAGCTCCACGCGGGAGTTTTTAGCCAGCCAGCCCGCCTTATCCAGCTTTTCCAGCGCGTCGCCAACCATAATGACCACGTCCGCCTGTTCACCGCGAGCCAGCCTGGCGGGAATGGCCTGCGGCGACTGGCCCATCGACGGGCCGGATACCGTGGTGATTTTATAGCCCTCCTGCGCGGCAAAACGCGGCGCGAGCTTTTCCCAGGCGGCGCTGAAGCCGCCGGATATCATGACCGTCAACGCTTTGGCCTGCACGCCCGAGCTGAGGAGAAAAAGAAGCGGCAATACACAAAGAAATCTTCCTGTCTGATTCATGATTTTTCCTTAGCTGAGCGGTCTGGCGACCGGCTGAACAGACGTCGCGCTGCGACGATAGAGATAAAGCGTGGCCAGCAGGGCGCATACGGCGGCAAAGCTCATCCAGTATCCCGGCGAGGCTTTATCGCCCGTCAGCTCAATCAGGCCGGTGGAGACGACGGGCGTAAATCCGCCAAAGATCGCTGTCGCCAGGCTATAGGCGAGCGAGAATCCGGCCACTCTGACTTCCGGCGGCATAATTTCTGTCAGTGCCGGGATCATCGCGCCATTATAAAGGCCATAAATAAAAGACAGCCACAGCAGCACGCCCAGCATCATATAAAAGCCCGGCGCGCCAGCGAGCAGGCGAAGGGCAGGCCAGGCGGTGGCGAGCGCCAGCAGCGTCATGGTAATCAGCACCGGTTTGCGGCCGAAGCGATCGGACAGCGCGCCGCCTATAGGAAGCCAGCAAAAATTCGAGATAGCGACCAGCAGCGTAACCAGCAGGCTGTCGGAGGCGCTGAGCATCAGCACTTTCTTGCCGAAGGTCGGGGCGTAAACGGTAATCAGATAAAAAGCCGTGGTGGTCATTGCGACCATCAGCATTCCGGCGATAACCACCTGCCAGTTAGCCAGCAGCGTGGCAAAAACCTGCCTCATCGCCAGATGAGTACGACGGGCGTTAAACTCCTGCGTCTCTTCCAGCTTGCGGCGCAGAACAAAGATGAAAGGCACAATCAGGCAGCCAAACAGAAACGGCAGACGCCAGCCCCATTCGCGGATGGCGGTTTCCTCAAGGAGGGCGTTAAGGGCAAAGCCCATCGCTGCCGCCACCATGATGGCGACCTGCTGACTGGCTGACTGCCAGCTGGTATAGAAGCCCTTGCGTCCCGGCGTGGCGATTTCAGCCAGATAAACCGATACGCCGCCCAGCTCTGCGCCGGCAGAGAAACCCTGAAGTAAACGCCCCGTCAGCACCAGCAGCGGCGCCCAAAGGCCGATGGCCTGATAAGACGGGATAAGCACAATCAGGAAAGTCCCCGCCGCCATGATGGAAAGCGTCACAATCAACCCTTTGCGTCGGCCAACCTTATCGATATAGGCACCCAGCACGATTGCGCCGACAGGCCGCATCAGAAAACCCGCGCCGAAGACGGCAAAAGTCATCATCAGCGAAGCGAACTCGCTACTTGCCGGAAAAAAAGTGTGCGCGATATAGGTGGCGTAAAAACCGAACAGAAAGAAATCAAACTGCTCCAGAAAATTGCCTGAGGTAACGCGAAATATGGCGCCGATGCGGGCGCGCAGGGACAGGGGTAAGCCAGAAGTAAGGTGCATAGCGATCTCCAGTTTGTCAGTGACGCTTTTTGCCGCGCCTGCTTTGAAGACTGGCTGAGTAAATCGCAGTAAATAAGTGCAAAAAGTGCATTGATTGATGTGTCGATGGCATGAATAAGGCCGATACGTATAAAACCGATTGGATTTGTTACGGTTTTATTTTTGAGCGGCTGTCGCTGGGGTAAAAGCGGGTTCTCTTTTTTGTGATGTTATTCATAAAGCTACCTGGGCAGAAGAAGAGAGAAGAGAGAGAAGAGAGAGAAGAGGAAGAAGACGCAGAGAAAAAGGGAGAGGAAGAAGAGGAGTAAGAAGTGGAGGCATCGGCGGAGTTATTCGTTAATTAATTAAATCGTATGGGTTTTTTAAGATGTGGCACTTCATTTTTATTACCGTCCTGGTCAGGCGCGGCTTCAAAAAAAGCGCGATCGAAAAAATATACGTTAATTTCTAGACGACCGGTCTAATCAGGTGTAAGGTTAGTTCATGAACACAGCGACGCATAAACACAAAGACGATGTCCGCGAGCATATCCTCGCCACCGGACAGCGCATCATGGCGGGCAGAGGCTATTCGGCCGTCGGGCTGAACGAAATCCTGACCGAAGCGGGCGTGCCTAAAGGCTCCTTCTATCACTATTTCGGCTCCAAGGATGCCTTTGCTGTCGCCATGCTGGAAAGCTATTTTGCCGACTACCTGGCCGGGCTTGACCACACGATGAGCCAGCCCGGTGCCAATATGGCGCAGCGGCTGATGAACTACTGGCAGCAGTGGCAGGATACACAGTCCTTCCAGGACTGTCAGGGCAAATGCCTGGCGGTAAAGCTGGGGGCGGAAGTGGCCGACCTGTCGGAAAATATGCGACTTGCGCTGGAAAAAGGCACTTCGCAAATTGTGGCGCGGCTGGCTGAAGCCATTGAGGCTGGCGCAGAGGAGGGGTCACTGCGGATTATCGACGAGCCAGGCCGGGTCGCGGAAAGTCTTTACCAGCTCTGGCTGGGCGCGAGCGTGATGGTGAAAATCGTTCGCCACAAAGGGCCGTTTGCCTCAGCCATGCTGTTAACCCGGCATACGCTGGGCCTGGCAGGCTGAAGCGCCGTTTGCCTCAGCCATGCTGTTAACCCGGCACACGCTGGGCCTGGCAGGCTGAAGCGCCGTTTGCTTCAGCGGTCCGGCAAATGCGTGGCCTGGCAGGCCAAAGCGCCGCTAAGCCAGGCGGATAGTTTTATTACAGGTTTACGATCGACAAGGCCAGCAGGCTGGCCTGTTTTTTTACCCCGAGATTAGACGACTGGTCTACTATATATTAATGCCACCATGCGGAGAGACACGATGAAAGTTTTAATGGTTCTGACCTCACACGATCGACTGGGCGACACCGGCCGTAAAACCGGTTTCTGGCTGGAAGAGCTGGCCGCGCCTTATTATGCCTTTAAAGATGCGGGCGCCGAAGTAACTCTGGCTTCGCCGGCTGGCGGCAATCCGCCGCTGGATCCGAAAAGCAACGAGCCGGATTTTCAGACTGAGATGACGCATCGCTTTGAGGCTGACGCCGACGCTGTTGCGCAGCTTGCCGCTACCGTGCGTCTGGACACGATTTCCCAGGCCGATTACGACACGGTATTTTATCCGGGCGGCCACGGCCCGCTGTGGGATCTGGCTGAGGACAAGCATTCCATCGCCCTGATTGAATCTTTCCTCGCCGCAGAAAAACCGGTAGCGCTGGTTTGTCACGCGCCTGGCGTGCTGCGCCATGTGAAAACGCCGGCGGGCCGTCCGCTGGTGGAAGGGAAAAAGGTCACGGGCTTCGCCAACAGCGAAGAAGAAGGCGTCGGCCTGACCAACGTGGTGCCTTTCCTGGTAGAGGATGAGCTGGTGGCGCAGGGCGGCATCTACTCTAAGGGCGCCGACTGGGGCTCTTACGTGGTTCAGGATGGATTGTTAATTACCGGCCAGAACCCTGGCTCCTCAGCGGCAACAGCCGCGCTGCTTCTCAAACAGTTCGCATAATCATCGCTTTCCTGCGGCGCAATGCCGCAGGATCCCATCGGGCCGCGGCTATTGCAGTAGCGGCATCAGCGCGGCTACCAATTTTTCAGGCGAAACTGGCGGCCCTTCCGGCTGCCAGGCGTTCTGCAATTCCGCTATCTCTATACCGATTAAAGACGAACAGGCGAGCACTTCGCAGCAGGCCGTCAGTTCCGCCAGCGTTAATCCTCCCTCTGACTGATAATCTGTCGGCACCGTGCCCGGGGCCAGCACGTCGCAATCCAGATGCACATAAACCGCACGGCCAGCAACGGCCTTACGCAGGCGATCCGGCAAATCTTCACCGGGCGGAAGGCAGGAAATATTGTGCTGCTCGATCAGGTTCACTTCAAAAGGATCGAGATCGCGCTGGCCGACCAGCACGACCTGTTCCATCCTGATACCGCTGCCCAGGCCGGTGTCCCAAAGGCCCAGCGGCCCGGCCAGCGCCAGTCCGCCCAGAAATCCACTGGTGGAAGAAGCCGGCGTATTGAGATCGGCGTGCGCGTCGAACCACACCAGACAAGCATCGGGATAATGTTGCGCCAGCGCGGGCAGCGTCGCCAGCGACACGGCACAGCGGCTGGTGGCCGCTACGGAAACGGCTCCGGAGGCAAACACGGCGGCAAAATGTTGTTGTACCGCGTGCAAATCGGGCATGGCCGCGTCCAGCTCTTCGCGCCAGCCTGCGCTCAGCGCCGGTTTGGGCGTACCGATAACAGTCGGCCGCTGGCCGAGGCAGGATGCCAGCGCGTTACCAAGGGATTTGGCCGCTGGGATCGCAAGATCGTTATGGTCTCCGGCACGCCCCTGAAAAATAGTACAGACAGTGTGGTTTTCGACCATCAGGCTGCTCCGGTTAATTGCCAGGGAGGATTAAACATAAAACAGCGGGGAATGACGCACAAGATGGCATGATGTTTTACACAAAACCCGGCCGTTTGCCATAAACGCAAGCGGCCAGGTGAATACTTTGCAGACTGAAGATACGAGGCGGTTTTCAGACGAAGAAACGGCGGGCCTAAACAGCCAGCCCGTTGACCCTTAACATAAACAGGTCGCCTTCCCGGATTTCCCTTTTTCTTTCCAGCAGCAAATCGAGATCGTCTCTGACGGTAAGATAAAGTCCGCTTAACGACCTGTATTTCCCGCTGCACAGTTTTTCAATATTGATCAGGCTTTGCGTTTCATCAACGGTATTCCCGGCATCTTTTTCATCATATACCCACTGCAAGGCTTTTCCACGAGCGCTGTTGCTGTCGGTGATGGTATCAATCAGATTCGTTACCATGCCGGTGGAATGAACCAGGCCGGGGTGATAGGCGTAAAGAGAGATATTTTCACGCTTCATTTCAACCGCAAGATTTTCGGTTAATTTAATCACGGCCGCTTTGGTTACGGAATAAGAGGTACAATAAGGCCAGCGGTAAACCCCGGCATTACTGACGATATTAATAATAATCCCACGCTTTTTCACACGCATTGGCTTTAGCGCCTCATGCGTGCAATAAGAAAGGCCAAGCAGGTTAATATTGATGGCCTCAAACCAGTCGTCCAGTTCGATATCGGCAAATTTATCTACCGGCCCCCAGACGCCGGCGTTGTTGATCACAACATCAATATGACCAAACTTGTCGGCTATGCTGGCAAAGCAGGCGGCAACCGCGACCCGATCGGTAACGTCGCACTGGAGGCAGTGAACGGCACCGCCAAACTCCTCTTCAAGTTCGGCCAGTCTTTGCGCATCTCTGCCGGTAATAATAACCCGATGATCTTTCGCCAGCGCTCTGGCATAGGACAGGCCAAGCCCTTTAGACCCACCGGTGATTAATATCGTCTTTTTTTGCGCATCAATCATTGCCTGTTTTCCTTTAATAAAATAGATTTCTGGTCATGCTTGCTATATCGCATTAGTAACATATCTTTATGTAACTTACATGACATTCATCATTCATTTTATTTATGGCAGGATAATAGTTTGTTTCTGAGTTGAATTAACAGATGAATAAGGTGATTATTCCTGTACGTTAATATATGGCAATAAAAAGGAAGTTATTTAATAAGTAAATAAAGCCGTCTGGCCCTGTTGATATCAATATATCTGTGCCGTTGCAGGAAAGATGACTTCGTTAGCAGTGCCAGTTTAATGTGGACTGTAGTTATGCCAGTGAATGCTTATGACGTGGCTCGGCTTAAGGCAGAGAGGCCCGGTATGTAAACCAGGCGCCGCCGCCGTTACCGCAGGCTAATGCCTAATATGGCCGCCTCTTTGACCTCACCGTTAAGCAAGGCGGAAGTGCTGCCGTCCCAGAAAATCCGGCCATCGACCACCAGGGCGCTGCGCGGCGTGATGCGCGCCGCATCCTCAATACTGTGCGACACCATCAGCAGCGTCATCTTTCTTTCCCGACAAACTTCATCCGTCAACGCCAGCATCTCTTTACGCAGTGCCGGATCCAGCGCCGAGAACGGTTCGTCCAGCAGCAGGATCGGCTGCTGGCGCACCAGGCAACGGGCCAGCGCGGCGCGCTGACGCTGCCCGCCGGAAAGCTCGCCCGGCAGACGGGTCAGATAGTCTTCCAGACCGACCCTCTCCGCAATCGTCTGCAAGCTTCGCTGCTGTTCCGCCGTCAGCCGCAGCCCCGGATGCAGCCCCAACCCGATATTTTGCGCCACGGTAAGATGGGGAAACAGGTTATTTTCCTGAAACAGCATGGAAACCGGCCGCCTGGCCGGCGGCGTAGCGCGATGATCTTCGCCGTTCAGCCGCAGTTCGCCACTGTCGGCGGTAAGAAAACCCGCTACCAGGCTCAGCAGGGTGCTTTTACCTGCGCCGCTGGGGCCAAGTATCGCCAGGCGCTCCCCGGCCTGCATCGACAGGGAAAAGCGCATCGGCAGATGCTGGTAGATCCAGGTAAGGTTAGTCAACGTCAGCATGGCGTCCCGGCAGTTTTTCAATCAGGGTAAACAAAAGAAAGCAGAGCAGCAGCAGCAGCAGCGCGGTCACCGCGCCATCCTCGCTGCGATAGGCGCCCATCTGCTGGTAAAGCCAGAACGGCAGGGTGCGGAAATCTTCGTTGCCGAACAGCGCCACCACGCCGAAATCGCCGACCGACAGCACGCTGGCAAACGCCAGCGCCTGCGCCAGCGGCCGTTTTAACGCGCGCAGCTCGATCAGCCGCAGACGGTTCAGCCCGCGAATATCCAGCGCCAGACAAAGGCGGCTGTAGCGCTCGGCGATATCGCGCAGAGGATTTTCCAGCACTTTCATCGCGTAGGGCACGGCCATCAGCGCATTGGTAAAGATAACAATGCCGTCCGCAGACTGCGGCAGACCGAGGGTATCGTTCAGCAACAGGAAAAAACCGGTCGCCAGCACGATCCCCGGCATCGCCAGGATCAGCATTCCGCTCAGCTCCATCAGCTGGCCCGCGAAAGGCTGCTGGCGCAGGCGCAGCTCGCGGCTGCTCCACAGCAGCATCGTGGTCAGCAGCACGCAGAGCACGCCGGCGCCCAGGGCGATGCGTAGCGAGGTAAAGGTCGCCTGCCAGAGCGCGGGCTGTTGCAGGACGCTAAACAGGTTGCTGTTCAGGCCGCTGGCAATCACGGCCAACAGCGGCGGCGCGATCAGCAGCAGCAGCAGCAACAGCAGTACGCCGTCCAGCAGCTTCGCGCCCGGCGCTTCCTGCTTATCCCGCCAGCCTTGCAGATGAGTGGTGCCTGACGGCAGCGCTTTACTCAGCCGCTGGCTCAGCAACACCAGGCTCAGGCAGCAGATCATTTGCAGCAGCGCCAGTAAGGCGGCGCGGCCGGGATCGTAATCAAAATTCAGCGCCTGAAAAATCGCCAGCTCGATAGTGGTGGCCTTAGGGCCGCCGCCCAGCGCCAGCACGGTGGCGAAGCTGGCGAAGCAGAGCATAAAGATCAGCGAGCCGACCGGCAGCAGCTGGCGCCGCAGCCAGGGCCACTCAACCAGGCGAAACTGATGCCAGCCCGTGACGCCCAGCTGCGCGGCCAGCTGGCGCTGTTCGGTGGGGATTTGCTCCAGCGTTTGCAGCAGCAGCCTGGCGGCCAGCGGCAGGTTAAAAAAGACGTGCGCCAACAAAATGCCCTGCAAACCATAAGGCGTAAAGTGATAGTCCACGCCCAGCCAGGCGCACAGCGACGCCAGCCATCCCGTACGCCCGTAAACGCTGAGGATACCGAATACCGCCACCAGCACCGGCAGCACCAGCGTCATCGCGCAAAGGCGCAGCACGAGTTGCCTGCCCGGAAAGCGGCGGCGATACAACGCCCGCGCCAGCGGCACGGCGGGCGTCAGCGCCAGCAAAGCGGAGAGAAACGCCTGCCAGAAGGAAAAGCGGAGGACGTGCCACAGATAGCTGTCTTCCCAAAGCGCGCGGGCGCTGACCGGCGCGTTGCGCCCCAGCGCGATAAAGGCGAGCAGCGCCACGGCGACCAGCAGCGTGGCGGCCAGGCAGCCAGGAACGAGGCTGCCTGAAGGCTGATAGCTGGCTAGCGGCTGACGGCGCGTTGCCATTCGCTGATCCATTGGCTGCGATGGCTGGCAACGTTCTGCGACGAATATTGCAGCGTGGTTTTCGGCAGGGTCAGCGTGTCAAAGCCTGCCGGCAGCTTGCCCGCCACGGCGGGATACATCCAGTTGCCCTGCGGAATGGTCTGCTGGAAAGGCTGAGCCAGTATAAACTGCATAAACTTCTGCGCCAGCTGCGGCTGTTTACTGGTTTTAAGCTGCCCGGCGACTTCCACCTGGAGGTAATGACCTTCACTAAAGTCGGCAGCGGCATACTGCGTTTTTTTCTCGGCAATCAAATGATAAGCGGGTGAGGTGGTGTAGCTCAGCACCATGTCGGCTTCGCCCTTCAGAAACAGGCCGTAAGCCTCGCTCCAGCCTTTGGTCACGGTCACGGTTTTCTGCGCCAGCTTCTGCCAGGCGGCGGGCGCGTTATCGCCATAGACTTTCTGCATCCACAGCAGCAGGCCCAGTCCCGGCGTGCTGGTGCGCGGATCTTCGTAGATAATTTTCAGCGGCTGACTGCCCTCGACCAGCTCTTTCAGGCTTTTGGGCGGGTTTTGCAGTTTAGTTTTGTCATAGACAAAGGCGAACCAGCCGTAGTCGTAGGGAACGAAAGTGCTGTTTGACCAGCCGCCCGGCACGGTGACGCTGCGCGTATCGACGCCGCTGGCGGCAAACAGGCCGGTTTTTTCCGCCGCGTCCAGCAGGTTGTTATCCAGCCCCAGCACCACGTCGGCGCGGCTGTTTTTCCCTTCCATACGCAGGCGGTTCAGCAGCGCGACGCCGTCGGGCAGGGCGACATAGCGCAGCTCGCAGCCGCAGTCGGCCTCAAAAGCCTTTTTAATGGCCGGACCGGGTCCCCATTCGGAAGAGAAAGAGTCATAGGTATAGACCGTCAGCGCGGGTTTGGCGGCAACGGCGGAAAGCGAGCAGAGCAGCAGCAGAGGCAGGATTTTTTTTAGCACCTGGAGTTCCTTGAGGGTCAGGCGACGCGCGATCTGAGCAGGTGAAGCACTCTCAAATCCCTACGCCGGTATTAGCCGGGTCAGGTTCGACGGGTTTATCTCAGCGTCGGCCAATGCCGCGCACCCCGTTGAGAACGGCTTATTCTAATGATTTCTACAGGGTAGCGAAAGCATCATGATTCGGGCGGTGCAAACCATGCGGACTTGAAGTCAAACCAGCCCAGCGTATTCATGCGCACCCCGCGCATACTGCGTTCGCCTTCCAGCAGCAGCCAGTGATGGAAAAGCGGATGAAAGTAGCAGTCGGCGATCAGCTGCCTGCTCCAGTCGGCCAGCGGCAGCTGCTGTTCGCGCCAGCGCTGCGCATCCTGCTGCCAGTCAATCGGCACGCAGTGTTGCAGCAGCGGGATCTCATACAGCAGGGCAAACAGCGAAAACTCCAGCGGCAGGGTAAAGTTAGCGCTGCCCAGCCAGATGTCGCTTTCCGCTTCGCCCTGATGCCAGCTGGCGTAATCGACCTGCTTCGTGACCAGCGTCACCCCTTGCGCAGCCAGCAGCGGATGGAGCAAATTAGCAATAGCCTGATGCTCAAGATGATCGCCATACCAGGTCAGCGTAAGCGAGGTCAGGCCCGTCGGCTTTTCCGGCGCGTCCAGATCGCGTCGATGATGCCAGCGCGGCAGCAGCCCGTAGGCCGGAAACCAGTAGCGCTGATAGCCCGCTCCGGCGCGGTTCAGCAGCGCTATCGGGTTGGCGATGGCGCTGACCCAGCGACGGATCTGCTCGTCCCGTCCCAGCGGCGAACGCTGGTCGAACAGCAGAAAATAGCAGCCTTCTTCAAGGCGGCTCTCTTCCGATTTTTCATCCAGGCTGCCGCCTTCCAGCCTGACGCCGGAATAGACCAGCTCCTCGCTGATTTCCGGTAATACCCAGATGTTGACCTCATCAAGCAGCGCGCGGTAGCCGAAATAGGCGTCGAAGGCTTCGATCTTAAGCTGGCTCTGCTGATTACGCACCACGGCATAAGGCCCGGTGCCGACGGGCTGACGGCTGAAATCGGGCAGAAAAGGCCACTCTTTCGGCACGATCAGCGCGCCGACGCCCGCCAGCAGCCACGGCAGCCAGCGGTCGGGCTGGTGCAGATGAATATCCAGCGTCCAGGGCGTGGAAGAGTGAATACGGACGATATTGGCGAAAAGCGGCTGCGTCCGCGCGCGTTCCAGCGTGGCGATCACATCCGCCATCTCCAGCTCGCGTCCGTGATGGAAATGCACCGCAGGGCGTAAATAGAAGCGCCAGTGCAGCGAAGAAACCGACTGCCAGTGGTGGGCGATATCCGGCTCGATTTCCCCGTTTTCCTCATTTATGCGCGTCAGGCCGCTGAAGATCTGCCGGGCCAGATGCGTTTCCGAACGACGCAACGCGGTGGCGGGATTCAGGTTCAGCAGCGAGCGATAATAGAGCACCCGCAGGATATGTTTTCCCTGGCGAAAGCTGCGGCCGAGATGAGAGAGCAGCATCTGCCGCACGGTATTTTTATCGCCGACCAGCTGCACCAGCTGATCGATGCGATCCTGCTCCAGCAGGTCTTCCGCGCGCTGCTGCTGAAGCGCCAGGCCCGTATAGTGAAACGTCAGCTTCGAGCGCTTGCCGCGCCCGGCTTCTGCCTGCCAGGTTAGCCAGCCCGCCTGCTGCATGGCGCCAAGCAGGTTACGCATATGGCGACGCGAACAGCTAAGCTGGAGCGCCAGCTGGTCGAGCGTGGTTTCCTGCGGCTGGCCCTCGCAGCTCTGCCAGAGCCGGATAAACTGCTGCTGTAAACGCGTTGATTGCATAAAAGGGGAACTCTTGCTGAAAAGTCGCCTGTTTTTCTTGCCCTATATTAAGGCAATACTGGTTAGCGATGAAAGTGCGGGAGGCATTCTTTTGAATGGCGCGCTTTCAAGACTTTATATCTGAGTAAGGTGTGCTTTCACCAGCCAGCAGGCGTCTTGCCCGCTGGCTTTTTTCATTTCCCGTTTTCTTCTATGCTTGCTGTTTGCGCCCGCGTGCGGGCCTCTTTATTTGCAAGGGATGTGGTATGAAATCGTTGCTTACGCGTCAACGTCGTATTAACCCGGTTTACCTCGCTTTTATGGCTGTCTCTTTTATGGTGGGTATCGCGGGGGCGCTACAGGCGCCAACGCTGAGCCTGTTTCTGACGCGCGAAGTGGGCGAGCGGCCATTCTGGGTGGGGCTGTTTTATACCGTGAACGCAATTGCCGGTATTGCGGTCAGCCTGCTGCTGGCGAAACGATCGGACAACCGTGGCGATCGACGTATGCTGATCCTCTTTTGCTGTCTGATGGCGACAGGCAACGCGCTGCTGTTCGCTTTTAACCGCGATTATCTGACGCTGATCACTTTTGGCGTGCTGCTGTCGGCGCTGGCCAGCGTCGCCATGCCGCAAATTTTTGCGCTGGCGCGCGAGTATGCGGACAGCTCTGCGCGTGAAGTCGTGATGTTCAGTTCGGTAATGCGCGCCCAGCTTTCGCTGGCGTGGGTGATTGGCCCGCCGCTCTCTTTCGCGCTGGCGTTGAACTACGGCTTTACCACCATGTTTTCCGTTGCCGCCGCGCTGTTTGTGCTCTGCATCGCGCTGATCTGGTTTGCGCTGCCTTCTGTACCACGGGTGGAACAGTCGCCGGAGGTGGTTATCACGCAAATCAGCGCGTGGAAAAACAGAGACGTGCGGCTGCTGTTTATCGCCTCTCTGCTGATGTGGACCTGCAACACCATGTATATCATTGATATGCCGCTTTATATCAGCAGCGTGCTGGGCCTGCCGGACAGGCTGGCGGGCCTGCTGATGGGCGTGGCGGCGGGCCTGGAGATCCCGGCGATGCTGCTGGCCGGGCACTATGTTAAGCGCTTCGGCAAGCGCAATATGATGCTGTTTGCCGTGGCGGCGGGCGTGCTGTTTTATCTGGGGCTGGTGCTGTTTCACTCGCGTGCGGCGCTGCTGGCGCTACAGATTTTCAACGCTATTTTTATCGGCATCATCGCCGGGATTGGCATGCTCTATTTTCAGGATCTGATGCCCGGCAGACCGGGTGCGGCCACCACGCTTTTTACCAACAGCATTTCGACCGGCGTGATCCTGGCGGGCGTGTTGCAGGGCGCGCTGGCAGAAACGTTCGGCCACTATTCGGTTTACTGGGGCGCGCTGATCCTCGCCGTCGCGGCGTTGGCGATGTCGGCTAAGGTGAAGGATGTTTGAGTGGAGGGAAGCGGCCCGCTCGGGCCGCTTTTAAACCGACTGAAGCTAGCGCAAGAACGCTGGCTGCCGCCGTTCGTACTCGCTGATGCTGGCTTCGTGCTGCAGCGTCAGGCCAATACTATCCAGCCCGTTCAGCAGGCAGTGACGACGGAAAGGATCGATGCTGAAAGCGTAACGCTTGTCGCCTGCCACCACTTCCTGCCTGTCCAAATCCACGGTAAAGCTGACGCCCGGCTCGGCGGCGACCCGTTGAAACAGCGCATCCATTTCGGCTTCGCTTAACGTCACCAGCAGCAGCTGATTATTAAACGCGTTATTGGCAAAAATATCGGCGAAATCACTGCCGATAATCGCCTGGATACCGTAGTCGGTCAGCGCCCAGGGCGCGTGTTCGCGCGAAGATCCACAGCCGAAGTTCTCCCTCGTCAGCATAATGCTGGCGCCGCGAAAGGCCGGTTTATTCAGGATAAAGTCAGGGTCAGGGATCTGACCTTCCGCATCCTTGTAGCGCCAGTCGTAAAACAGGTTGCGGCCAAAACCGGTGCGCGTCACCATCTGTAAAAACTGCTTCGGGATAATGGCGTCGGTGTCGACGTTGGCGGCGTCCATTGGCACCACCACGCCCGTATGCTGCGTAAATTTTTTCGCCATAGTTACTCCTGATCCAGCTCGCGGATATCGGCAAAGTGACCGGCTACCGCCGCAGCGGCGGCCATCGCCGGGCTGAGCAAATGCGTACGTCCGCCACGGCCCTGACGGCCTTCGAAATTACGGTTGCTGGTTGAGGCGCAGCGCTCGCCCGGACTCAGGCGATCGTTATTCATCGCCAGACACATCGAGCAGCCGGGCAGGCGCCATTCGAAACCGGCAGCCAGAAAGATTTGATCCAGACCTTCCGCTTCGGCCTGCGCTTTGACCGGCCCGGAGCCGGGCACGACGTAAGCCTGCACGCCAGCGGCGATTTTATGCCCTTTGACCACGGAGGCCGCCGCGCGCAGATCCTCAATACGGGAATTGGTGCAGGAGCCGATAAATACCTTATCAATCCGCACGTCAGTCAGCCTGATGCCCGGTTTGAGATCCATATAGGCCAGCGCTTTTTCCGCCGAGGCGCGTTCAATGGGATCGCTGAAGCTGGCCGGATCGGGGATGACGTCGTTGACGGCGATCACCTGGCCGGGATTGGTGCCCCAGGTGACCTGCGGCGCGATCTCACTGGCATTAAGCGTCACGACTTTATCAAAGCGGGCACCGCTGTCGGATTTCAGCGTGCGCCAGTAGGCGACTGCCTGTTCCCAGGCCCGATCTTTGGGCGCAAACTGGCGGCCCTTCACATAATTAAACGTGGTCTCATCCGGCGCGACCAGGCCCGCTTTCGCGCCCAGCTCAATCGCCATATTGCATAGCGTCATGCGGCCTTCCATGCTGAGCTGCTCCACGGCCGGGCCGCAGAACTCCACCACGTGCCCGTTGCCGCCGCCGCTGCCGGTTTTACCGATGATCGCCAGCGCGATATCCTTGGCGGTAATGCCCGGCGCCGTCTGCCCCACGACTTCGATTTTCATGGTTTTAGCGCGCGACTGCTTCAGCGTCTGCGTTGCCAGCACGTGTTCGACTTCTGACGTGCCGATGCCAAACGCCAGCGCGCCGAAAGCGCCGTGGGTAGAAGTATGCGAATCGCCGCAGACGATGGTCATACCGGGCAGCGACATGCCCTGTTCAGGCCCGATAACGTGCACAATGCCCTGAAAAGGATGCTTCAGATCGTACAGCCGCACGCCGAATTCTTCGCAGTTTTTGATCAGCATCGACATCTGAATGCGCGCCATCTCGCCGCTGGCGTTGATATCCCGCGTTTGCGTAGAGACGTTGTGATCCATCGTGGCGAAAGTTTTACCCGGCTGACGCACCGGGCGGCCGTGCGCGCGCAGACCGTCAAAAGCCTGCGCCGAGGTCACTTCATGCACCAGGTGCCTGTCGATATAAAGCAGCGGCGTCTCGTCAGGCGCTTCATACACGACATGGGCGTCAAACAGCTTCTCGTATAATGTTTTCATAATCAGGCTTCGCGGATAAATCGGGCGATAACGGAACCCATCTCCTCGGTGCCGACGGCGTCGCCGTCGCCAGCCAGGTCGCCGGTACGGTAATTTTCTGCCAGCGCGCGGCTGATGGCCTGCTCAACGGCATCGGCCGCGTCGGCGGCTTGCAGGCTGTAGCGCAGCAGCAGCGCCAGCGACAGGATCTGAGCGACAGGATTGGCAATATTTTTTCCGGCGATATCCGGCGCGGAGCCGCCTGCCGGTTCAAACAGGCCAAAACCCTGTTCGTTAAGGCTGGCGGAAGGCAGCATCCCCATCGAGCCGGTAATCATCGCGCACTCGTCGGAGAGAATATCGCCAAACAGGTTAGAGCAAAGCATAACGTCGAACTGTGAAGGTTCTTTGATCAGCTGCATCGTGGCGTTATCAATATACATATGATGCAGCTCGACATCCGGGTAATCCTGCGCCACTTCCGTTACGATCTGCCGCCATAAAATGGACGATTGCAGCACGTTTGCTTTATCAATCGACGTCACTTTTTTACGGCGCTTGCGGGCAGATTCAAAGGCGATGCGGGCGATGCGTTCGATCTCGAAGCGGTGATAAACCTCGGTATCAAAGGCGCGCTCGTGCTGGCCGCTGCCTTCACGGCCTTTCGGCTGGCCGAAATAGATGCCGCCGGTCAGCTCGCGCACCACCAGAATATCGAAGCCTTTGGCGGCGATATCTGCGCGTAGCGGGCAGAACGCTTCCAGCCCCTGATGCAGGCTGGCCGGCCGCAGGTTGCTGAACAGTCTGAAGTGCTTACGCAACGGCAGCAGCGCGCCGCGCTCTGGCTGCTCCGCTGGCGGCAGGTGTTCCCATTTCGGGCCGCCGACGGAGCCAAACAGGATCGCATCCGCCTGTTCGCAGCCCGCCACGGTGGCTGGCGGCAGCGGCTCGCCGTGACGGTCGATGGCAATGCCGCCGACGTCATACTCGCTGGTGGTGATGCGCAGATCGAAACGCTGACGTACCGCATCCAGCACCTTCGCGGCCTGCGCCATGACTTCCGGCCCGATGCCGTCGCCCGGCAATACGGCAATATGATAAGTCCTTGTCATTATACGGCTTCCTTTTCGTTGGCTTTGCGCTGCAGTTCCTGCTCGACCTGACGCGCGCGCCAGATATTGTTCAGGGCGTTAATCATGGCTTTGGCGGAGGATTCCACGATATCCGTCGCCAGGCCCACGCCGTGGAATTTACGGCCGTTATAGTTCACCACGATATCAACCTGGCCCAGCGCGTCTTTGCCGTGGCCTTTGGCGGTCAGCTGATATTTCACCAGCTCGATATCAAAGTCGGTAATACGGTTGATCGCCTGGTAAACGGCATCCACCGGCCCGTTGCCCGTCGCGGCTTCGGCGATAGATTCTTCTCCGCAGTTCAGCTTGACCGAAGCGGTTGCCATCACGCTGGAGCCGGACTGCACGCTGAAGTAGTCCAGGCGGAAATGTTCCGGCTCTTCGTTCTGCTTGTTAATAAAGGCCAGTGCTTCCAGATCGTAATCGAACACCTGGCCCTTTTTATCGGCCAGCTTCAGGAAGGCGTCGTACAGGCTGTCCAGATTGTAATCCTGCTCTTTGTAACCCATCTCCTCCATGCGGTGTTTCACGGCCGCACGACCGGAGCGAGAGGTCAGGTTCAGCTGGATTTGGTGCAGGCCGATCGATTCCGGCGTCATAATTTCGTAGTTTTCGCGGTTTTTCAGCACGCCGTCCTGGTGAATACCGGAGGAGTGGGCGAAAGCGCCGCTGCCCACCACGGCTTTATTGGCCGGGATTGGCATATTGCAGATCTGGCTGACCAGCTGGCTGGTGCGGTAGATTTCCTGATGGTGAATATGGGTATGCACGTTCATCAGCTGGCTGCGGGTTTTTATCGCCATGATGGCTTCTTCCAGCGCACAGTTGCCCGCACGCTCGCCCAAACCGTTAATGGTGCCCTCAATCTGGCGCGCGCCAGCCTGCACGGCGGCGATAGAATTGCCGACCGCCATGCCCAAATCGTCATGGGTATGCACTGACAGGATCGCTTTGTCGATATTGGGTACGCGGTTGCGCAGCTGGGTGAAAATGTTGCTGTACTCGCTCGGCAGGGTGTAGCCCACGGTGTCAGGGATATTGATGGTAGTGGCGCCGGCGTTGATGGCGGCTTCCACGACGCGGCACAGATCGTCGATTGGCGTCCGACCGCCGTCTTCGCAGGAAAATTCGACGTCGTCGGTGTAGTTACGCGCATGTTTTACCATGCGCACGGCGCGCTCGATCACTTCCGGCAGCGTGCTGCGCAGCTTGGTGGCGATATGCATGGGCGACGTCGCCAGAAAGGTGTGGATGCGGTAGGCTTCGGCCACGCGCAGCGCTTCGTAAGCCGCATCGATATCTTTTTCCACACAGCGGGCCAGCGCGCAAACACGGCTGTTTTTTACCTGGCGAGCGATAGTCTGCACGGATTCGAAGTCGCCTGGCGAAGAAACCGGAAAACCGACCTCCATCACGTCAACGCCCATACGCTCCAGCGCCAGCGCTATCTGCAATTTCTCTTTCACGCTCAGGCTGGCCTGCAATGCCTGTTCGCCATCACGCAGCGTGGTATCGAAAATAATAACTTGTTGGCTCATCAGATAATTCCTTTCATGTTTGCATCGCTAATGCTACGAGCATAAAAAAACCCGCGCAGTAGCGCGGGTTTTTTAGTTTGCAAGCCTGAATCAGTGATTCATTCCGCCCACAAGTCTACCGCGCATAAATATGCGTTTAGTAGTAGACCAGGTAGGAGGAGGGTACGGATCATTGAGTCAGGCCTCATAAATTTGCTGTTCCTTTATTGATACTTGAAAGCGGGGGGCGATGTCAAGGCGAGTCACAAGGTTATAATTAGCGACGTAAAATCAGCGCAGAGAAATTATTCTGGCTCAGCAAAGGCAGACAGAACAAAAAGGCGTACGGCAGGCCGCCCAGCAGAAAACCATCGAAAAACAAAAGGGAGTGCTGGCGGTTTTTAGCAAAAATAGCCTTTTTTATCAGGATATTACATAGGTTTTTCTTATAAACAACTTTCACCAACAATGCCCGGTTAGTTAGCGCATTCTTTTTCAGATAGATCGGGAAGCAGCAGAAAAAACTAAATCCGCCGCGATGTTTGAACAGGTAAACTTTATTCAAAGAAGTTCACTCATTAATAACGAAACGATCACACTGGAAAATAAAGCGCAGTCAGCATAAACCGCTTTTTTCCTGGCGAATAGTTAGTGTAAACGTCGACGCGTTAGCGAAACAGGTAGTGCCTTAATGAGGGCTTTCATTCATCAGTCACGTGCAGGACGTTTGCCTGTCGGGTTTTCTGCGGTTATGGTAAATCTTCACTCAAAGCAAAAATAAAACGGGCATCGCCCTGTACCTGGCCGCTGAAAATATTTTTAGCGGTTGAATAAACACAGGTTTTGAACTTATCGGCAGGCAGGCGTTATTTTCTGCATAAGCGCGTTAAGCACGTCGGTAAATCAGCACCTTAAAGCCTGGAGGCAAAAATGGAGATGTTGTCAGGAGCCGAGATGGTGGTCCGATCGTTAATCGATCAGGGCGTAAAACATGTGTTCGGCTACCCCGGCGGGGCAGTACTGGATATCTATGACGCATTGCAAACCGTGGGCGGCATTGACCACGTGCTGGTGCGCCATGAGCAGGGCGCTGTACATATGGCCGATGGCTACGCACGCGCTACCGGCGAAACCGGCGTGGTGCTGGTCACGTCCGGGCCGGGCGCCACCAACGCTATTACCGGCATTGCCACCGCCTATATGGATTCTATTCCTATGGTCGTGCTCTCCGGGCAGGTTCCTTCCTCCCTTATTGGCTATGACGCCTTCCAGGAGTGCGACATGGTCGGTATTTCGCGGCCGATCGTCAAACACAGCTTTATGGTGAGGCAGGTTGAAGATATCCCCACCGTCGTGAAAAAAGCCTTCTGGCTGGCGGCCAGCGGGCGTCCCGGCCCGGTGGTGATCGACCTGCCAAAAGATATGATGAATCCGGCGAACAAGCTGCCGTATCAGTGGCCGGAATCGATCAGTATGCGCTCTTACAATCCCACGACGCAGGGGCATCGGGGCCAAATCAAGCGCGCGCTGCAAAGCCTGCTGGCGGCGAAAAAACCCGTTCTCTATGCGGGCGGCGGCGTAATCAATGCCGACTGCGCCAACGAGCTGCGCGAGTTCGCCGAACAACTCAATTTGCCGGTGACCTGCTCGCTGATGGGCCTGGGCGCTTTCCCCGGCACCCATCGCCAGTGTTTAGGCATGTTGGGGATGCACGGCACCTATGAAGCGAATATGACGATGCACAATGCCGACGTTATTTTCGCCGTTGGCGTGCGTTTCGATGACCGCACCACCAATAATTTAATGAAGTATTGTCCGAACGCGACGGTGCTGCATATTGATATCGATCCCGCGACTATCTCCAAAACCGTGCCGGCAGATGTGCCTATCGTCGGCGATGCCCGCGATGTGCTGAAGCAGATGCTGGAGATGCTAAAACAGCACAGCGAGCAGGATTGCGACAGCCTGCGCGACTGGTGGCAGAGCATCGAACAGTGGCGAGCACGTCAGTGTCTGGCGTTCGATCGCAGCAGCGAGAAAATCAAACCGCAGGCGGTAATCGAAACGATCTGGCGTCTGACCAACGGCGACGCCTACGTGACCTCCGACGTGGGGCAGCATCAGATGTTCGCCGCGCTTTATTACCCCTTTGACAAGCCGCGCCGCTGGATCAACTCGGGCGGTCTGGGCACGATGGGCTTCGGCCTGCCTGCCGCGCTGGGCGTCAAGCTGGCGCTGCCGGAGGAAACCGTGGTTTGCGTCACGGGCGACGGCAGTATTCAGATGAATATTCAGGAGCTGTCGACCGCGCTGCAATATAATCTGCCGGTGCTGGTGCTGAGCCTTAACAATCGCTATCTGGGCATGGTGAAGCAGTGGCAGGATATGATCTATTCGGGACGGCATTCGCAATCCTATATGGAGTCGCTGCCCGATTTTATCAGGCTGGCGGAGGCTTACGGCCATGTCGGCATCGGCATTAATCATCCGCATGAGCTGGAAGAAAAACTGAGCCAGGCGCTGGTAGAGCTGCGTAAAGGCCGCCTGGTGTTTGTGGACGTTAACGTTGACGGCAGCGAGCACGTTTACCCGATGCAGATCCGCGGCGGCGGAATGGACGAAATGTGGCTGAGCAAAACGGAGAGGACATAATTATGCGTCGTGTTTTATCGGTACTGCTGGAAAACGAATCCGGCGCATTATCGCGGGTAGTGGGGCTTTTTTCTCAGCGCGGCTACAACATCGAAAGCCTGACCGTCGCGCCTACTGACGATCCGACGCTGTCGCGGATGACTATTCAGACCGTGGGCGACGAGAAGGTGCTGGAGCAGATTGAAAAGCAGCTGCACAAGCTGGTGGACGTGCTGCGCGTCACGGAGCTGGGCCAGGGCGCGTTTGTCGAGCGCGAGATCATGCTGGTGAAAATCCAGGCGACCGGCTACGGGCGTGAAGAGGTTAAGCGTAGCGCGGAAATCTTCCGTGGGCAGATCGTCGACGTGACGCCTTCGCTTTATACGGTTCAGCTGGCGGGCACCAGCGACAAGCTGGACGCTTTTTTAAGCACCGTTCGTGAAGTGGCGGAAATCGTTGAGGTTGCACGTTCAGGCGTTGTCGGCGTTGCGCGCGGCGAGCGAATTATGCGCTGATTGCCCCGCGTGATAATTGCGAAAAGCTTCTAACCCGGCGTAATGCCGGGTTTTTTTATTTTTGCCAGAAAGCTCCCGACTGGGGCTAAAAGAGGTTGCTGGCGCAGCCGTTAGATGTAAGATTATCTTATCCTTAGCCGCGACATGGCTATTTTTTCTGCGCCGTCATGGTGCCTGAAGCGTGGAGTTATTGTGAAACTGGATGAAATTGCGCGTCTTGCTGGTGTATCGCGCACGACGGCCAGCTACGTTATAAACGGAAAAGCCCGGCAGTATCGTGTCAGCGACAAGACCGTAGAAAAAGTCATGGCGGTGGTTCGCGAGCATAATTATCACCCTAATGCGGTCGCCGCAGGTTTAAGGGCAGGGCGTACCCGCTCGATAGGCCTGGTTATTCCCGATTTAGAGAATACCAGCTATACGCGGATCGCGAATTATCTGGAGCGCCAGGCCCGTCAGCGCGGCTATCAGCTGCTGATCGCCTGCTCCGAAGATCAGCCGGATAACGAAATGCGCTGCGTGGAACACCTGTTACAGCGCAAGGTAGACGCGATTATCGTTTCGACCTCCCTGCCGCCGGAACACCCTTTTTACCAGCGCTGGATTAACGATCCGCTGCCGATCGTAGCGCTGGATCGCGCGCTGGATCGCGAACACTTCACCAGCGTCGTCGGCGCCGATCAGGATGATGCCGAGATGCTGGCGGCCGAACTGCGCAAGCAGCCAGCTGAATCCATTCTTTACCTCGGCGCGCTGCCGGAGCTGTCCGTCAGCTTCCTGCGTGAAATGGGCTTTCGCCAGGCGTGGCAGGGCGACGAGCGCCATATCGACTATATCTATGCCAACAGCTTTGAGCGCACGGCGGCGGCGGCGCTGTTTGAAACCTGGCTGGAAACGCACGCCATGCCCGATGCGCTGTTTACCACCTCTTTTGGTCTGCTGCAGGGCGTGATGGACGTGGCGCTGAAGCGGGAAGGGCGGATGCCGACCGATTTATCAATAGCCACTTTCGGCGATCATGAGCTGCTGGATTTTCTGGATTGTCCGGTACTGGCGGTAGGTCAGCGTCATCGCGACGTGGCCGAGCGGGTGCTGGAACTGGTGCTGGCCAGCCTGGACGAGCCGCGTAAGCCAAAACCCGGCCTGACGCGTATCCGTCGCAATCTTTACCGGCGTGGACGCCTGAGCCGTAAAGGAAGTTAATCAGTTGCTAAAAGGGTGTCTTTTATTGGCACCTTTTATTTTTCTGGTTTCGCAACTTTTCGCGCGGTGCCGGATGCCCAAATAAGACCGGTGCGTTTTTGGTTTGTCGTTAGCGTAAATAAAAGTAAAGATAAAGTTTCAAATGATTTTAACTTTCCGAAAATGCACGCTTATTAAAACGTTAGCGACACGCCTTCGCTGCCGCATCAGGCAGAACGGCACTATCAGGTCATTTTCTTAGGAAATTCCTTAAAATACCGGTCAACGGCTAAAGTTGGCGGCCGGAATTTTACGGGTAACGGCTGGTATATTTTTGAACAACTCAGACTTTCTCATCAATTTCCCGTCACTATTCATTAGTTTAATTTTCGATAGCGCGCTAAAGGCGCTTCTTTTTTAACTCTTTGCTGTTTTTTCTGGAAAAGAAATAATTCTTCAGGGCCTGCGCTGTCGCTTGACAATGATTTCCTCCGCTCCGTACACTCCTCCGGGTGGGAATTTGTGGTGTAAAGTGGGACTTAAGGGTAACCAAAGGGGAAGACTGGCATGTTCCGTGGAGCAACGTTAGTCAATCTCGACGGCAAAGGGCGACTGGCTGTGCCCATGCGCTACCGCGAAACGCTGATCGGGGAATCTCAGGGGCAAATGGTGTGTACTATTGACCTCCATCAGCCATGCCTGCTGCTTTACACCCTGCCTGAATGGGAAATTATTGAACGTAAGCTGGCTCGCTTATCGAGCATGAACCCGGTAGAGCGCCGTATTCAGCGCTTGTTGCTTGGTCATGCCAGCGAATGCCAGATGGATAATGCAGGCCGTTTGCTGATTGCGGGTACGCTCCGTCAGCACGCGAATCTGACCAAAGAAGTGATGCTGGTTGGACAGTTTAACAAGTTTGAGCTGTGGGATGAACAGACCTGGTATCAACAAGTCAGGGAGGATATTGACGCGGAGCAGTCGTCTCAGGAACCGCTATCTGAGCGCTTGCAGGACTTGTCATTATAGCTATGCAGGAAAATTTTAAACATACCACGGTGCTGCTGGACGAGGCGGTCAACGGCCTCAATATCAAACCAGACGGCATCTATATTGATGGCACCTTTGGACGAGGCGGGCATTCCCGACTGATCCTCTCCGCGCTGGGCGAACAGGGGCGTCTGTACGCCATCGACCGCGACCCGCAGGCTATTGCCGCCGCCGCCGCCATTACCGATCCGCGCTTTACCATTATACATGGGCCTTTCTCCGCGCTGGCGGAGTATGTTGACGCGCGCGGGCTGACCGGCCGCATCGACGGCATTTTACTGGATTTGGGCGTCTCTTCGCCGCAGCTGGATGATGCCGAACGCGGCTTCTCTTTTATGCGCGACGGCCCGCTGGATATGCGCATGGATCCGACCAAAGGCTTATCTGCTGCGCAGTGGCTGCTTCAGGCAGAGGAGAGCGATATCGCCTTTGTGCTGAAAACCTTTGGCGAAGAGCGCTTCGCAAAACGCATCGCGCGCGCCATCGTCGAGCGCAACCGCGAGCAGCCAATGACCCGCACCAAAGAGCTGGCGGACGTGATTTATGCCGCTACGCCGGTAAAAGATAAATTCAAGCATCCGGCGACGCGCAGCTTCCAGGCTATCCGTATTTGGGTCAACAGCGAGCTGGAAGAGATTGAAAAAGCGCTGAAAGGCGCGCTTTCCGCGCTGGCGCCGCAGGGCCGCCTGTCGGTGATCAGCTTCCACTCGCTGGAAGACCGTATCGTCAAACGCTTTATGCGCGAACAGAGCCGTGGCCCGCAGGTTCCGGCCGGTATTCCGATGACGGAAGCGCAGCTGAGCAAGCTCGGCGGCCGTCAGCTTAAAGCGCTGGGCAAAATGATGCCGGGCGAAGCGGAAGTGGCGGAAAACCCGCGCGCGCGCAGTTCCGTATTACGTATTGCTGAGAGAACAGACGCATGATCGGCAACGAGCGACACAGTTTACCCGGCGTGATTGCAGGCGATCTTTTACGCCACGGCAAAATCCCGCTGATCCTGGCTGTCGCCGTGCTGGTGTCTGCGGTGCTGGTGGTGACCACGGCGCATAAAACCCGCCTGCTCACCGCGCAGCGCGAGCAGCTGGTGCTGGAACGCGACGCGCTGGATATCGAATGGCGCAACCTGATTCTGGAAGAGAATGCGCTGGGCGATCACAGCCGCGTGGAAAGAACGGCGATGGAAAAACTGCAAATGCAGCATGTCGATCCTTCGCAGGAAAATATTGTGGTACAGCCATAAGGGCATAAATGAAAGCCGCAGTTAAGACGCTTAAGACAAAACGTCAGGAAGATCAGGCCAGCTTTGTCAGCTGGCGTTTTGCGTTGTTGTGCGGCTGTATTTTACTCGCGCTGGGCGGACTGCTGGCGCGCATGGCTTATCTGCAGGTGATCAACCCGGATAAGCTGGTGCGGGAAGGCGATATGCGCTCGCTGCGCGTCCAGGCCGTTCCGACCTCTCGTGGCATGATCACCGATCGCGCCGGGCGGCCGCTGGCCGTCAGCGTGCCGGTCAACGCTATCTGGGCCGATCCGAAAGAGCTGCACGCCAAAGGCGGCATCACGCTGGACAGCCGCTGGCAGGCGCTTTCCGATGCGCTTTCCATTCCGCTGGATCAGCTGGCGGCGCGCGTTAACGCCAACCCCAAAGGGCGCTTCGTCTATCTGGCGCGCCAGGTCAATCCGGCCATCGGCGACTACATTAAAAAACTCAAGCTTCCCGGCATCTTTTTACGGGAAGAGTCGCGTCGCTACTATCCGGCAGGGCAGGTCACGTCACATCTGATCGGCTTTACCAACATTGATGGTCAGGGCATTGAAGGCGTCGAAAAGAGCTTTGATAAATGGCTGACGGGCGAGCCGGGCGAGCGCACCGTGCGCAAAGACCGCCATGGCCGCGTGATTGAGGATGTCTCTTCCGTAGACAGCCGGGCGGCGCACAACCTGGCGCTGAGCATTGACGAACGCCTGCAGGCGCTGGTCTATCGCGAACTGAACAATGCAGTCGCCTTTAACAAGGCGGAGTCGGGCACCGCCGTGCTGGTGGATGTTAACACCGGCGAAGTGCTGGCGATGGCCAACAGCCCGGCCTATAACCCGAACAACCTTACCGGCGTCACCAAAGACGTAATGCGCAACCGCGCCATCACCGATATTTTCGAGCCGGGTTCAACCGTCAAACCGATGGTGGTCATGACCGCGCTACAGCGCGGCGTGGTGCGGGAAAACAGCGTGCTGAACACCGTGCCTTACCGCATTAACGGCCATGAGATCAAAGACGTGGCCCGCTATAACGAGCTGACGCTGACCGGCGTTCTGCAAAAATCGAGTAACGTCGGCGTTTCCAGGCTGGCGTTAGCGATGCCGTCCTCGGCGCTGGTAGAAACCTACTCGCACTTTGGACTGGGTAAAGCGACCAATCTGGGACTGGTCGGAGAAAGTAGTGGCTTATATCCCCAAAAACAACGGTGGTCTGACATAGAGAGGGCCACCTTCTCTTTCGGCTACGGGCTGATGGTAACGCCGTTACAGTTAGCGCGAGTCTACGCCACAATCGGCAGCTATGGTCTCTATCGCCCGCTGTCGATTACCAAAGTCGATCCGCCCGTGGGCGGACAGCGCGTATTTTCTGAAGAAGTGGTTCGCACCGTCATGCATATGATGGAGAGCGTGGCGCTGCCCGGCGGCGGCGGCGTAAAAGCGGCCATCAAAGGCTACCGCATCGCCATTAAAACCGGTACGGCGAAAAAAGTCGGGCCGGACGGGCGCTACGTCAACAAATATATCGCGTACACCGCCGGCGTGGCCCCGGCAAGCCGTCCCCGTTTTGCGCTGGTGGTGGTGATCAACGATCCCCAGGCCGGTAAATATTACGGCGGCGCGGTTTCGGCTCCGGTGTTTGGCGCCATTATGGGCGGTGTATTGCGCACCATGAATATCGAACCTGATGCGCTACCGGTCGTTGAGAAAAACGAGCTGGTAGACAATAAGTGAGGGATCAAGTGACAGATCGTAATCTGCACGACTTACTGGCGCCGTGGGTGCCTGGCGCGCCCGCGCTGCCGCTGCGTGAAATGATCCTGGACAGCCGTTTAGCGGCTGCCGGCGATCTCTTTGTCGCCGTAAAAGGCCATACGGCAGACGGCCGTCGTTTTATTCCCCAGGCTATCGCGCAGGGCGTGGCGGCGATTATCGCCGAAGCGGAAGGCGAAGCGGAAGATGGCGACATCACTACCGTGCACGGCGTGCCGGTGATTTATCTGGCGCAGCTGAGCCAGCGGCTTTCCGCGCTGGCCGGGCGCTTTTACCAGCAGCCGGGCGAAAAACTGCGCCTGATTGGCGTGACCGGCACCAATGGCAAAACCACCACCACTCAGCTGCTGGCGCAATGGGCGCAGCTGCTGGGCGAAACCGGCGCGGTGATGGGCACCGTCGGCAACGGCCTTTACGGGCATCTGGCGCCGGTTGAAAACACGACCGGCTCGGCGGTTGAGGTACAGCAGACGCTGGCTTCGCTGGTGGAGCAGGGCGCGACGCTGGCCGCGATGGAGGTTTCCTCCCACGGTCTGGTGCAGCATCGCGTAGCGGCGCTGCCTTTTGCCGCTGCGGCCTTTACCAACCTCAGCCGCGATCACCTGGACTACCACGGTGATATGACGCGCTATGAGTCCGCCAAATGGCTGCTTTTCTCCGAGCACATGGTCGGCCAGGCCATTATCAATGCCGATGACGAGACGGGACGCCGCTGGCTGGCGAACCTGCCGGACGCCGTTGCCGTTACGCTGGAAGATAACCTGGAGCCGGGCTGTCATGGCCGCTGGCTGAAGGCGACGGACGTGCGCTATCACGACAACGGCGCCGCTATCCGTTTTGACTCCAGCTGGGGCGGCGGCGAGCTGGAAAGCCGTCTGATGGGCGCGTTTAACGTCAGCAATCTGCTGGTGGCGCTGGCAACGCTGTTGGCGCTGGGTTATCCGCTCAACGAGCTGGTGGCGACCGGCAACCGACTACAGCCGGTCACCGGCCGTATGGAAGTCTTCAGCGCGCCCGCGAAGCCAACGGTAGTGGTGGATTATGCCCACACGCCGGACGCGCTGGAAAAAGCGCTGGAGGCCGCTCGCCTGCACTGTAAAGGCAAGCTGTGGTGCGTCTTCGGCTGCGGCGGCGATCGCGACAAAGGCAAGCGTCCGCTGATGGGCGCCATTGCCGAGCAGTTCTCCGACGTGGTGGTGATCACCGACGATAACCCGCGCAGCGAAGATCCTGCCGCTATCGTGGCCGACATTCTGACCGGCCTGCTCGATCCGGGCCGCGCCCGCGTGGTAGCCGGGCGAGCACAGGCGGTCACTAACGCCATCATGCAGGCTAAAGAAGAAGATATCGTGCTGGTTGCCGGTAAAGGTCATGAAGATTATCAAATCGTCGGCAACCGTCGGCTGGACTATTCCGACCGCGAAACCGTGGCGCGTCTGCTGGGGGTGATGGCATGATCGCACTCTCTCTGCAAAAGCTGGCTGAGATCACCGGCGGTGAACTAATCGGCAGCGACCTTACCTTTAGCGAAGTGACCACCGATACGCGCAAGATAAGCGCCGGCTGTCTGTTTATCGCGCTGAAGGGCGAGCGTTTTGACGCGCACGAGCTGGTCGGCGACGCAATAGCGGCCGGTTCGGCGGCTCTGTTAGTCAGTAAGCACTTACCTGTTGCGGTTCCTCAGGTGGTGGTCAGTGATACGCGCATAGCGCTGGGCCAACTGGCCGGCTGGGTTCGCCAGCAGTCGACGGCGCGCGTCGTGGCGCTGACCGGCTCTTCCGGCAAAACCTCGGTCAAAGAGATGACCGCCGCCATTCTGCGCCAGTGCGGCGAAACGCTGTATACCGCAGGCAATCTGAATAACGATATCGGCGTCCCGCTGACGCTGCTGCGTCTGAGCGCGCAGCACCAGTACGCGGTGATTGAGCTGGGCGCTAACCATCAGGGCGAAATCGCCTGGACCACCAGCCTGGCGCGACCGGAAACGGCGCTGGTCAACAACCTGGCGGCCGCGCACCTGGAAGGGTTCGGCTCGCTGGCAGGCGTGGCCAAAGCCAAAGGCGAAATTTTTCAGGGGCTGCCGGACAACGGCACCGCCATTCTGAACGCCGACAGCAACGACGAGGCTCACTGGCAGCCGATGCTGAAGGGCAAAACGGTCTGGCACTTCTCTTCCCAACCGCAGGCCGAAAGCGAGTTCGCCGCCAGCGATGTGCAAATCACCAGCGCGGGCACCCATTTTGTGATGAAAACGCCTGTAGGTAGCGTAGCCGTTCAGCTGCCGCTGCCGGGGCGTCACAATATCGCGAATGCGCTGGCCGCCGCCGCGCTGGCTATCTCCGTCGGCGCTTCCCTGGAAGCGGTACAGCTTGGCTTAGGCCAGCTTGAAGCCGTGCCGGGCCGCCTTTTCCCGGTTCTGCTGGCGGAAAATCAGCTGCTGCTGGACGACAGCTATAACGCCAACGTCGGTTCGATGACCGCAGCGGCTCAGGTGCTGGCGGACATGCCGGGCTATCGCGTGATGGTCACCGGCGATATGGCGGAGCTGGGCGAGGAGGCCGAAGCGTGCCATCGCGAAGTGGGCGAAGCGGCCCGTCGTGCCGGTATTGATAAGGTGCTTAGCGTGGGCACATTAAGCCGTGCTATCGGCGAGGCCAGCGGCGTGGGCGAACATTTTACCGATAAGGCTGCCGTCACGGCGCGTCTGCGGACGCTGCTGGCGGAACAGCCGACGATCACCATTTTAGTTAAAGGTTCACGTAGTGCCGCCATGGAGCAGGTAGTACAGAGCTTACAGGAGAAAAGAACATGCTAGTCTGGCTGGCCGAACATCTGGTCGCTTTTTATTCAGGCTTTAACGTCTTTTCCTATCTGACGTTTCGCGCCATCGTCAGCCTGCTGACCGCGCTGTTTATCTCGCTGTGGATGGGGCCGCGCATGATCGCCCGCCTGCAGGAAATGTCTTTCGGTCAGGTCGTGCGTAACGACGGCCCGGAATCGCACTTCAGCAAGCGCGGCACGCCGACCATGGGCGGCATTATGATCCTGTTCTCCATTACCGTCTCGGTGCTGATGTGGGCCTATCCGTCCAACCCTTACGTCTGGTGCGTGCTGGTGGTGCTGGTGGGCTTTGGCATCATTGGGTTTGTGGACGATTATCGCAAGGTGGTGCGTAAAGACACGAAAGGGCTGATCGCGCGCTGGAAATATTTCTGGATGTCGGTGATTTCGCTGGGCGTCGCCTTTACGCTCTATGCGACAGGAAAAGGCACGCCGGCGACGCAGCTGGTGGTGCCGTTCTTCAAGGACATCATGCCGCAGCTTGGCCTGTTTTACGTGGTGCTCGCCTACTTCGTTATCGTCGGCACCGGTAATGCGGTGAACCTGACCGACGGGCTGGACGGCCTGGCGATCATGCCTACCGTTTTTGTGGCCGCCGGTTTTGCGTTGGTTGCCTGGGCCACCGGTAATATGAACTTCGCTAACTACCTGCATATTCCCTATCTGCGCCACGCAGGCGAACTGGTGATTGTCTGTACGGCAATCGTCGGTGCCGGGCTGGGCTTTTTATGGTTTAACACCTATCCGGCGCAGGTCTTTATGGGCGACGTCGGATCGCTGGCGCTGGGCGGCGCGCTGGGCACCATCGCCGTGCTGCTGCGTCAGGAGTTTTTGCTGGTGATTATGGGCGGCGTCTTTGTGGTGGAAACCCTGTCGGTGATCCTACAGGTGGGGTCGTTCAAGCTGCGCGGCCAGCGAATTTTCCGCATGGCGCCTATTCATCATCATTACGAACTTAAAGGCTGGCCGGAACCGCGCGTTATCGTACGTTTCTGGATCATTTCACTGATGCTGGTGCTGATTGGCCTGGCGACGCTGAAGGTGCGGTAATAATGACTGATTACCAGGGTAAAAAAGTCGTCATTATCGGTCTGGGATTGACCGGGCAGTCGTGCGTTGACTTCTTTTTAGCGCGTGGCGTCACGCCGCGCGTCATGGATACCCGACTTGTTCCGCCGGGCCTGGAAAAGCTGCCAGCAGAAGTGGAACGCTGGCTGGGTTCGTTGAACGACGACTGGCTGCAAAGCGCCGATCTGATTGTCGCCAGCCCCGGGCTGGCGCTGTCGCATCCGTCCCTGACGGCGGCGGCGAAAGCGGGCGTGGAGATCGTAGGCGACATCGAGCTGTTTTGCCGCGAGGCGCAGGCGCCGATTGTGGCGATCACCGGCTCTAACGGCAAAAGCACCGTGACCACGCTGGTGGGCGAGATGGCTACAGCCGCAGGCTGGCAGGTCGGCGTGGGCGGCAATATTGGCCTGCCGGCGCTGATGCTGCTTGCTCAGCCCGCCCGGCTCTACGTGCTGGAACTCTCCAGCTTCCAGCTGGAAACGACCCACAGCCTGAAAGCGGCGGCGGCGACCATCCTGAACGTGACGGAAGATCATATGGATCGCTATCCGTTCGGGATGCAGCAGTATCGGGCGGCCAAGCTGCGCGTTTACGAACAGGCAGACGCGTGCATTGTGAATGCGGACGATGCGATGACCATGCCGGTACGCGGCGCGGATAAACGCTGCATCAGCTTTGGCGTCGACGTCGGCGACTATCACCTGACGCGCCAGCAGGGCAGCACCTGGCTGCGCGTTAAGGGCGAAAAAGTGCTGAACACCAGCGAGATGTCCCTGGTCGGCCAGCATAACTACACTAACGCGCTGGCGGCCCTTGCGCTGGCCGATGCCGTGGGTTTGCCTCGCGCCTCCAGCCTGAAAGCGCTGACTACCTTTACCGGCCTGGCGCACCGCTTCCAGCTGGCGCACGAGCGTAACGGCATTCGCTGGATCAACGACTCCAAAGCGACCAACGTCGGCAGCACCGAGGCGGCGCTGAACGGTCTGACCGTGCAGGGCACGCTCTGGCTGCTGCTGGGCGGTGACGGCAAATCCGCCGACTTCAGCCCGCTGGCTCGCTACTTACAGGGCAATAACATCAGAATTTACTGCTTTGGTCGGGATGCGGCCGCGCTAGCGGCGCTGCGCCCGGAAAGGGCAGTGCAGACCGCAACGATGCAGGAAGCCATGCAGCAGATTGCCGCCAAAGCGCAGTCGGGCGATATGGTGCTGCTGTCGCCGGCCTGCGCCAGCCTCGATCAGTTTAAAAACTTCGAGCAGCGCGGCGACGTGTTCACTCGACTGGCAAAGGAGCTGGGCTGATGCGTGTTCCGGGTTTAAGCGTTGCCAGCTGGCTGTCAGAACGCCTGAAAGAGTGGGTGATGGGCTCGCGCGAGAGCGATGCCAGCACCATGGTGCTTTACGACCGCACGCTGCTCTGGCTGACGATAGGGCTGGCGATTATCGGCTTCGTGATGGTGACGTCGGCCTCCATGCCGGTGGGCCAGCGTTTATCGGACGATCCTTTTTACTTCGCCAAGCGCGATGCCTTTTACATCGTGCTGGCGTTCGGCATCGGGCTGGTCACGCTGCGCGTGCCGATGGCTTTCTGGCAGCGCTACAGCAACATTATGCTGCTGGTCACGGTGGTGATGCTGCTGATTGTGCTGGTGGTGGGCAGTTCGGTAAACGGCGCCTCGCGCTGGATTGCGCTCGGCCCGCTGCGTATCCAGCCTGCGGAGCTCTCCAAGCTTTCGCTGTTCTGCTATCTCGCCAGCTATCTGGTGCGCAAGGTAGAGGAAGTGCGCAACAACTTCTGGGGTTTCTGCAAGCCGATGGGCGTGATGGTGGTGCTGGCGGTCCTGCTGCTGGCGCAGCCCGATCTGGGTACCGTGGTGGTGCTGTTTGTCACCACGCTGGCGATGCTGTTCCTGGCTGGCGCAAAATTATGGCAGTTTCTGGCGATCATCGGCTCCGGTATTTTTGCGGTTTGCCTGCTGATTATTGCCGAACCTTACCGTATGCGGCGCGTCACCTCTTTCTGGAACCCGTGGGAAGATCCCTTTGGCAGCGGCTACCAGCTGACCCAGTCGCTGATGGCGTTTGGCCGTGGCGAATTCTGGGGCCAGGGGCTGGGCAACTCGGTACAGAAACTGGAATATTTACCGGAAGCGCACACCGACTTTATCTTCTCGATTATCGGTGAAGAGCTGGGTTATATCGGTGTGGTTTTAGCGCTGTTAATGGTATTCTTCGTCGCTTTTCGCGCGATGTCCATCGGGCGCCGCGCGCTGGAGCTTGACCAGCGCTTCGCCGGTTTTCTGGGCTGCTCTATCGGCGTCTGGTTCAGCTTCCAGGCGCTGGTTAACGTTGGCGCCGCAGCAGGTATGCTGCCGACCAAAGGCCTGACGCTGCCGCTGATCAGTTACGGCGGCTCCAGCCTGATAATTATGTCAACCGCCATCGTATTTTTGTTACGCATAGATTATGAAACGCGTCTGGCAAAAGCCCAGGCGTTTACGCGAGGTAGTCGATGAAAGGGAAGCGACTGATGGTTATGGCCGGCGGCACCGGAGGACACGTTTTTCCGGGGCTGGCGGTGGCGCACCATCTGATGGCGCAGGGCTGGCAGGTGCGCTGGCTCGGCACGGCTGACCGTATGGAGGCCGATCTGGTGCCGAAACACGGCATCGACATCGATTTTATTCGCATCAGCGGCCTGCGCGGCAAAGGGCTGAAGGCGCAGCTGGCCGCGCCGCTGCGGATTTTCCACGCCGTACGCCAGGCCCGCGCGATCATGAAGGCTTATAAACCGGACGTGGTGCTGGGCATGGGCGGCTACGTTTCCGGGCCGGGCGGCCTGGCGGCGTGGAGCTGCGGTATTCCGGTGGTGCTGCATGAACAAAACGGCATCGCCGGATTAACCAATAAGTGGCTGGCGAAAATCGCCAAAAAAGTGATGCAGGCGTTTCCCGGCGCGTTCCCTGATGCGGATGTGGTCGGCAACCCGGTACGGACAGACGTGCTTGCTCTGCCGTTGCCTGCTGAACGTATGGCCAATCGCAGCGGCCCGGTTCGCGTATTGGTTATCGGCGGCAGCCAGGGCGCCCGCGTGCTGAACCAGACGCTGCCTCAGGTGGCCGCGAAGCTGGGCGACAGCATTACGCTGTGGCACCAGACGGGCAAAGGCGCGCTGGCTGAAGTCAACGACGCCTACGGTAAGGTTGGACAGACGCAGCATAAAGTCACCGAATTTATTGACGATATGGCAGCGGCCTACGCCTGGGCGGACGTTATCGTCTGTCGCTCCGGCGCGCTGACGGTCAGCGAAGTGGCCGCCGCAGGCTTACCGGCGATCTTCGTGCCGTTTCAGCATAAAGATCGTCAGCAGTACTGGAACGCGCTGCCGCTGGAAAAAGCGGGCGCGGCAAAAATTTACGAGCAGCCGCAGTTTACGGCTGACACCGTGGCGCAGACGCTGGCCGCATGGGATCGCCCAACGCTGATGGCGATGGCGGCGAAGGCCCGTGCCGTGGCGATCCCGGATGCGACCGAGCGTGTCGCAGCCGAAGTCAGCAAAGCGGCGCTATAGCACAGGACGAGACTTGTCCCGGAACAGGGTGCCAGCAGGTACCGACAGGCAGAAAGAGATGAATACACAACAACTGGCAAAACTGCGTTCTATCGTGCCCGAGATGCGTCGCGTCCGGCACATTCACTTTGTTGGCATCGGTGGTGCCGGCATGGGTGGTATTGCCGAAGTGTTGGCCAACGAAGGCTATGAAATCAGCGGTTCCGATCTGGCGCCGAATGCGGTCACGCAGCATTTGAGCGCGCTGGGAGCGACCATCTATTTTAACCATCGTCCTGAAAATGTCAGCGATGCCAGCGTGGTGGTGGTATCCACCGCGGTGTCGCAGGATAACCCGGAACTTATCGCGGCGCGTGAAGCCCGCATTCCGGTGATCCGTCGGGCGGAAATGCTGGCCGAGCTGATGCGCTTCCGTCACGGCATCGCCGTCGCCGGGACGCACGGAAAAACCACGACCACGGCCATGGTATCCAGCATTTATGCGGAAGGCGGCCTGGATCCGACCTTCGTTAACGGTGGCCTGGTCAAAGCGGCCGGCACCCATGCGCGTCTGGGCAGCAGCCGCTATCTGATTGCGGAAGCGGATGAAAGCGATGCGTCCTTCCTGCACCTTCAGCCGATGGTGGCTATCGTCACTAATATCGAAGCTGACCACATGGATACCTATCAGGGCGATTTTGAGAACCTGAAGCAGACCTTTATCAATTTCCTGCACAACCTGCCGTTCTATGGCCGCGCGGTGCTCTGCGTGGATGACGCGGTGATCCGCGATCTGATCCCGCGCGTAGGCCGCCAGATCACCACTTACGGCTTTAGCGAAGATGCCGACGTGCGTATCGCCAGCTACGAGCAGCACGGCGCGCAGGGCCACTTCACGCTGGCCCGCCACGATAAGCCGCTGATGCAGGTGACGCTGAACGCGCCTGGCCGCCACAATGCGCTGAACGCCGCCGCCGCGGTAGCCGTCGCGACGGAAGAGGGCATTGACGATGCAGAAATCCTGAGCGCGCTGGAAAGCTTCCAGGGCACCGGTCGTCGCTTCGATTTCCTGGGCGAGTATCCGCTACAGGAAGTGAACGGCGTGCAGGGCACCGCGATGCTGGTTGACGATTATGGTCATCATCCCACGGAAGTTGACGCCACGATCAAAGCGGCCCGCGCGGGCTGGCCGGACAAGCAGCTGGTAATGATCTTCCAGCCGCATCGCTATACGCGCACCCGCGATCTCTATGACGATTTCGCGAACGTGCTGTCTCAGGTGGATGTGCTGCTGATGCTGGACGTTTACTCCGCTGGCGAAACGCCGATCCCCGGTGCCGACAGTCGCTCGCTGTGCCGCACCATCCGTGGGCGCGGCAAAGTGGATCCTATCCTGGTGTCGGACCATGACGCCGTGCTGGAAATGCTGGCGCCGAAGCTGTCCGGCAACGATTTAATTCTGGTGCAGGGCGCGGGCAACGTTGGCCGTATTGCCCGCACGCTTGCTGAAAATAAGTTACAACCGCAGAAAGAAGGTAAACATCATGGCTGAGAAAGTAGCGGTATTGCTGGGTGGCACTTCTGCGGAACGCGACGTTTCCCTGATGTCGGGCAACGCCGTGGTGAGCGGACTGCTTGAGGCGGGCATCGACGCGCATGCCGTCGATATCCGTGATTTTCCGGTAACGCGCCTGAAAGAAGAAGGCTTCGATAAAGCTTTTATCGCGCTGCACGGTCGCGGCGGCGAAGACGGCACCCTGCAGGGGCTGCTGGAGTTTCTGGCTATTCCCTATACCGGCAGCGGCGTGATGGCTTCCGCCATTACCATGGACAAGCTGCGCACCAAATGCCTGTGGCAGGGCTGCGGCCTGCCGGTATCGCCTTACGTGGCGATTACCCGTAAAGAGATGGACGCCGGGCTTAACGACGAGATCCGCGCCCGTATCGCAGCGCTGGGCCTGCCGGTTTTCGTTAAGCCCAGCAGCGAAGGCTCCAGCGTCGGCATCAGCCGCGTTAACGACGCTGACTCGCTTCAGGCTGCGCTGACCGAGGCTTTCCGTCACGACGACGACGTGCTGGTAGAGGCGTTTCTGAGCGGCCCGGAATACACCGTAGCGGTGATCGGCGACGATATTCTGCCTTCCATTCGTATTCAGGTGGCTTCGGAGTTCTATGACTATGAAGCAAAATACTTTTCTGACGAAACGCAGTACTTCTGTCCAAGCGGTTTATCGGCCGAGCGGGAAGCGGAACTGAGCGAGATCGTGATTAAAGCGTGGCGCGCGCTGGGCTGTAGCGGCTGGGGACGCGTCGATCTGATGATGGGCGGCGACGGCCAGTTTTACCTGCTGGAGGTGAATACCTCGCCCGGCATGACCAGCCACAGCCTGGTGCCGATGGCCGCTAAGCAGGCCGGCATGAGCTTTTCGCAGCTGGTAGCCCGCATTCTGGAACTGGCGGACTGATATGTCCCAGGCTGCTCTGAATGTTCGCAATCGCGAGGCGCAGGAAAAAGCGCGCACCGGCCGCAGCAACGGCTCGCGGCTGGCCGGCATTCTTTTCCTGTTGATAGTGCTTGGCGTGATGTCGGCAGGCGGTTACGTAGTGGTACGCTGGATGAACGACGCGTCCCGGCTGCCGCTGTCCAGGCTGGTGGTGACGGGGCAAATGCACTACACCACCAACGACGATATTCGTCAGGCTATCCTGTCGCTGGGCGAGCCTGGCACTTTTATGTCGCAGGACGTGGATGTTATCCAGCAGCAGATCGAACGGCTGCCCTGGATCCAACAGGTCAGCGTGCGTAAGCAGTGGCCGGACGAATTAAAGATTCATCTGGTTGAATATGTGCCCGTTGCCCGCTGGAATGACCTGCATCTGGTTGATGCAACGGGAAAATCGTTCAGCGTGCCGGCTAATCACCTCGGCAAAGAGAAGATGGTGATGCTTTACGGGCCGGAAGGCAGCGAATCCGAAGTGCTGGCAGGCTACCATCAGATGGACGCTATGCTGGCCGCCGGAAAATTTAAGCTGAAGGCGGCGTCAATGACGGCGCGGCGTTCATGGCAGCTGGTGCTGGATGACGATACGCGTCTGGAACTGGGACGCAACGAGGATATGAAGCGGCTGAAACGCTTCATTCAGCTCTGGCCGACGCTCCAGCAGCAGGCGCAAGCGGAAAATAAGCGGATCGGTTATGTGGACCTGCGATACGACTCTGGCGCGGCAGTAGGCTGGGCACCGCCACTTATTCAGACCACTGACGGTAACAAGCAACAGAATCAGGCACAGGTTAAACAACAATGATCAAGGCGACGGACAGAAAACTGGTAGTTGGACTGGAAATCGGCACCGCGAAGGTCGCCGCTTTGGTAGGGGAAGTTTTGCCCGATGGTATGGTCAATATCATTGGGGTGGGTAGCTGTCCTTCTCGCGGCATGGATAAAGGCGGCGTCAATGACCTGGAGTCGGTCGTCAAGTGCGTACAGCGTGCAATTGACCAGGCCGAACTGATGGCGGACTGCCAGATTTCGTCGGTTTATCTGGCGCTGTCCGGAAAACACATCAGCTGTCAGAACGAAATAGGGATGGTTCCTATTTCAGAAGAGGAAGTGACCCAGGAAGATGTGGAAAACGTGGTGCACACCGCGAAATCCGTGCGTGTTCGTGACGAACACCGGATTTTGCACGTTATTCCGCAAGAATATGCGATCGATTATCAGGAAGGGATCAAAAATCCGGTAGGCTTATCGGGCGTGCGTATGCAGGCGAAAGTCCATTTGATCACCTGCCATAACGATATGGCGAAAAACATCGTTAAAGCGGTTGAACGATGCGGCCTGAAAGTTGACCAACTGATTTTCGCCGGTCTGGCCTCCAGTTTCGCCGTGCTGACCGAAGATGAACGCGAGCTGGGCGTTTGCGTTGTGGACGTCGGCGGCGGCACAATGGATATCGCGGTCTATACTGGCGGGGCGCTGCGCCACACCAAGGTTATCCCGTATGCGGGCAACGTGGTCACCAGCGACATCGCCTATGCGTTCGGCACGCCGCCGACCGATGCGGAAGCCATTAAAGTGCGTCACGGCTGCGCGCTCGGCTCAATCGTCGGCAAAGACGAAAACGTCGAGGTGCCCAGCGTGGGCGGTCGGCCGCCGCGCAGCCTGCAGCGCCAGACGCTGGCAGAGGTCATTGAGCCGCGCTATACCGAGCTGCTGAACCTGGTCAACGACGAGATTTTACAGCTGCAGGAGCAGCTGCGTCAGCAGGGCGTCAAGCATCACCTGGCCGCAGGCATCGTCCTGACCGGCGGCGCAGCGCAGATTGAAGGCCTGGCGGCCTGCGCGCAGCGCGTGTTTCATACGCAGGTACGCATCGGCCAGCCGCTGAATATCACCGGCTTAACAGATTATGCGCAGGAGCCTTACTACTCGACGGCTGTCGGGCTGCTGCACTACGGAAAAGAGTCTCATCTTAACGGTGAGGCGGATGTGGAAAAAAGAGCGTCAGTGGGCAACTGGTTCAAGCGAATCAACAGCTGGCTGAAAAAAGAGTTTTAATTTAGAGAAAAGGAGATCATGCTAGGCTTATTTTATGATCTCCAGGCGACAGGCACATAACGGAGAGAAATTATGTTTGAACCTATGGAATTAACCAATGACGCGGTGATTAAAGTCATCGGCGTCGGCGGCGGCGGCGGTAACGCCGTAGAGCATATGGTGCGTGAGCGCATCGAAGGCGTAGAATTCTTTGCCGTTAACACCGACGCTCAGGCGTTGCGCAAAACGGCAGTAGGCCAGACCATCCAAATCGGTAACGGGATTACCAAGGGTCTGGGTGCCGGGGCAAACCCGGAAGTAGGACGCAATTCAGCGGAAGAAGATCGTGAAGCATTACGTCAGGCGCTGGAAGGCGCGGACATGGTGTTTATCGCCGCAGGTATGGGCGGCGGCACCGGTACCGGCGCGGCGCCGGTCGTGGCCGAAGTAGCCAAAGATTTAGGTATCCTGACCGTGGCCGTCGTGACCAAGCCTTTCAATTTTGAAGGCAAGAAGCGTATGGCTTTCGCGGAGCAGGGTATTGCCGAGCTCTCCAAGCATGTCGATTCTCTGATTACTATTCCAAACGACAAGCTGCTGAAAGTGCTGGGTCGCGGTATTTCTCTGCTGGACGCGTTCGGCGCGGCTAACGACGTGCTGAAAGGCGCAGTGCAGGGCATTGCCGAACTGATTACCCGTCCGGGCCTGATGAACGTCGACTTTGCCGACGTGCGCACCGTGATGTCCGAAATGGGCTATGCGATGATGGGCTCCGGCGTGGCGTGCGGCGAAGACCGTGCGGAAGAAGCGGCCGAAATGGCGATCTCCAGCCCGCTGCTGGAAGATATCGACCTTTCCGGCGCGCGCGGCGTACTGGTCAACATCACGGCTGGTTTCGACCTGCGTCTGGATGAATTTGAAACCGTGGGTAACACTATCCGCGCCTTCGCTTCCGACAACGCGACCGTGGTTATCGGTACCTCGCTGGATCCGGAAATGAACGACGAGCTGCGTGTGACCGTGGTCGCAACCGGCATCGGCATGGACAAACGTCCGGAAATCACGCTGGTGACCAACAAGCAGGCACAGACTCAGCCTGTTATGGATCATCGTTATCAGCAGCACGGTATGGCGCCGCTGCCTCAGGAACAAAAGCCTGCGGCGAAGGTGGTCAACGAGCCCGGCACGCAAACCAACAAAGAGCCTGACTATCTGGATATTCCGGCCTTCCTGCGTAAGCAGGCGGACTAAGAATTCCCTGAAGGTTGGGGTTCTCCGCTCTTTGTGTTAAAGTGTTCGCCCGTCAGTGATTTATACTGGCGGTCGGATGAGTAATTTTGCGAGATAATGCGATGATCAAACAACGGACATTAAAACGTATTGTTCAGGCGACTGGCGTCGGTTTGCATACCGGCAAGAAAGTCACTCTGACGCTACGCCCTGCGCCGGCTAACACCGGGGTCATCTATCGTCGCACTGACTTGAATCCACCGGTTGATTTCCCGGCTGATGCCAAATCCGTGCGTGATACCATGCTCTGTACCTGTCTGGTCAACGAGCATGACGTGCGTATTTCCACGGTCGAGCACCTGAATGCGGCCCTTGCCGGCCTTGGCATTGATAATATCGTGGTGGAAGTTAACGCGCCTGAAATCCCTATTATGGATGGCAGCGCGGCGCCCTTTATTTATCTGCTGATGGACGCGGGTATTCAGGAGCTGAACTGCGCGAAAAAATTTGTGCGCATCAAACAGCCTGTCCGGGTTGAAGACGGCGACAAATGGGCCGAACTGGTCCCGCACAACGGCTTTAAGCTCGATTTCACCATCGACTTTAAGCACCCGGCTATCGACGCCAGCTCACAGCGCTACAGCATGGATTTTTCCGCTGAAGCCTTTGCGCGTCAAATCAGCCGTGCCCGTACGTTCGGCTTTATGCGCGACATCGAGGCGTTACAGTCTCGCGGTCTTTGCCTGGGCGGCAGCTTCGACTGCGCCATCGTGGTGGACGACTATCGCGTGCTGAACGAAGACGGCCTGCGTTTTGAGGACGAGTTCGTGCGTCACAAAATGCTGGATGCGATCGGCGACCTGTTTATGTGCGGACACAACATCATTGGCGCGTTTACCGCGTTCAAAGGTGGTCACGCGCTGAACAACAAGCTGCTGCAGGCCGTGCTGGCGAAGCAGGAAGCCTGGGAATGGGCAACGTTTGAAGACGAAGCCGAGCTGCCGGTGACCTTCCGTGCGCCAAACCTGGTGCTGGCTTAAGCACTATTTATGACGACTGGTTGAGCGGGTACTCTCTCCGGCCAGCAAGGCCAGTCGTTCTAATGTTTTCTTTAGTTTTTCCGGGCTACGGCTCGCGACTCCCCGTAAAATTTCCGCACTCTCTTCGCTAAGCTGACGCCCCAGATTATTCTCTTTTGCTGGCCGAACGCTGTTTTCCTGCGCGTTTTCCTGAGCTTTTGCCGCCATCGTTGGATTTATCCTGATGTCGATTGACGTCAATGATGGTAATATTTGCGCTCGTAAAGCTGACAGCAGGCTGGATTGTTCATAGCGTAAGCGCATCATCCAGCTGGCGTTAGCGGTTTCAAGCACCAGAACGCCCTGGCGGAAATTCGCCACGCGGCACCAGGGATGCAGCTGAGCCGGGATAATACCCTGCAACGCACGGTTCAGCTTATTCAGCGCAATAGCGCGTTGCTGAATGGATTGCAGCATACTCTGGCCTTCGGCAGCTTCGAAAAAACTTTCAATTGATTGCGGGCGACTATCGCGCATAGCAGGCTCCGGCGGAAAACAGTGGGTATTCTTAATTGTTGGCGACAATTTGGCAGACGTTACTTCTGGCCGCATCTCCTGTTGGGGATGGTCGCGGCGAGCTTTGGTCTGCCTCACGCCTCAGGTGATACCTTACCAGAAACGGCTTCCAGAAGCCTGAATATCAATAATAGCGTGCGCTTCGACAGTCTTGCGTTGTTGAACGCGCGTCGCGCCAGCTTTAATGTGGATTACTGGCATCAACACGCCATCCGCACCGTTATTCGCCATCTCTCTTTTACGCTGACGCCCGCTGCCGTTATTGAGCAGGCCACGCCGCTTGAGGTGCACCGGCTGGCGCTGCTGGATACGCTGAATGCGCTACTCACGCATGAAGCCAGACCGCCCGCGATTGTTCGCCAGACCACGCCGCAGCAAACAACCGACGCGCCTCGCTATCAGACCGGCCTGTGGCTGGCCAGCGTGCAGGGCATTCGCGCCGGGCCTGTCTCTCTCGCATAAATCGACTATAGTTCCCCCATTAAAAGTTTAGTGATGCGCTGTAGAAGCAGTGGCTGAGAGAATATTGTTTATGTTAATCAAATTATTAACCAAGGTTTTTGGTAGCAGTAACGACCGTACGCTGCGCCGTATGCGCAAAGTGGTTGAGCAGATCAACAAGATGGAACCGGACTTTGAGAAGCTGTCCGATGATGAGCTGAAGGCGAAGACCGCCGAGTTCCGCGCGCGTCTGGAAAAAGGCGAAGTGCTGGAAAACCTGATCCCGGAAGCCTTTGCGACCGTACGTGAGGCCAGCAAGCGCGTCTTTAACATGCGTCACTTTGACGTGCAGCTGCTGGGCGGCATGGTACTGAACGATCGCTGCATCGCGGAAATGCGTACCGGTGAAGGTAAAACCCTGACCGCTACGCTGCCTGCTTACCTGAACGCCCTTAGCGGCAAAGGCGTGCACGTCGTCACGGTCAACGACTATCTGGCGCAGCGTGATGCGGAAAACAACCGCGCGCTGTTCGAGTTCCTGGGACTAAGCATCGGCATCAACCTGCCGGGAATGCCTGCTCCGGCCAAACGTGAAGCCTACGCTGCCGATATTACCTACGGCACCAACAACGAATATGGCTTTGACTATCTGCGCGATAACATGGCGTTCAGCCCTGAGGATCGCGTGCAGCGCAAGCTCAACTATGCGCTGGTGGATGAGGTCGACTCCATCCTGATCGATGAAGCGCGTACGCCGCTGATTATCTCCGGCCCGGCGGAAGACAGCTCCGAACTCTATATCAAAGTTAACAAAATCATCCCTCACCTGATCCGTCAGGACAAAGAAGACTCCGACACCTTCCAGGGCGAAGGCGACTTCTCCGTGGATGAAAAAGGGCGTCAGGTGCATCTGACCGAGCGCGGCCTGATGAAGGTGGAAGAGCTGCTGGTCAGCGAAGGCATCATGGAAGAGGGCGAGTCGCTTTATTCGCCAGGCAACATCATGATGATGCACCACGTCACGGCGGCGCTGCGCGCCCATGCGCTCTTTACCCGCGACGTGGACTATATCGTGAAAGACGGCGAAGTGATTATCGTCGATGAACATACTGGTCGTACCATGCAGGGCCGTCGCTGGTCGGATGGTCTGCATCAGGCGGTAGAAGCGAAAGAAGGCGTGGAGATCCAGAACGAAAACCAGACGCTGGCTTCTATTACCTTCCAGAACTATTTCCGCCTTTACGACAAGCTGGCCGGTATGACCGGTACGGCAGATACCGAGGCTTTTGAGTTCAGCTCTATCTACAAGCTGGAAACGATTGTCGTGCCGACCAACCGCCCAATGGTGCGTAAAGATCTGCCGGATCTGGTCTATATGACCGAGAAAGAGAAGATCGACGCGATCATTGAAGATATCCGCGAGCGTACCGCTAATGGCCAGCCGGTGCTGGTGGGAACGATCTCTATTGAGAAATCGGAAGTGGTGTCAGCCGAGCTGACTCGCGCCGGGATCAAACACGAGGTGCTGAACGCCAAGTTCCACGCCCGTGAAGCGGATATCGTGGCGCAGGCTGGTCAGCCGGGCGCGGTTACCATCGCAACCAACATGGCGGGTCGCGGTACGGATATCGTGCTGGGCGGCAGCTGGCAGGCGGAAATCGCCGCGCTGACCGATCCAACCCCTGAGCAGATCGAAGCGATCAAGAGCGCCTGGAAAGTGCGTCACGATGCGGTACTGGCCTCCGGCGGTCTGCATATCATCGGCACCGAGCGTCATGAATCACGCCGTATCGATAACCAGCTGCGCGGCCGCTCCGGTCGTCAGGGCGATAACGGCTCCTCACGCTTCTATCTGTCGATGGAAGATGCGCTGATGCGTATTTTCGCCTCCGATCGCGTCTCTAATATGATGCGTAAACTGGGCATGAAGCCGGGCGAAGCGATTGAGCATCCGTGGGTGACCAAAGCTATTGCCAATGCACAGCGCAAAGTGGAAAGCCGCAACTTTGATATCCGTAAGCAGCTGCTGGAATATGATGACGTGGCTAACGATCAGCGTCGCGCTATCTACACCCAGCGTAACGAGCTGCTGGACGTTTCCGACGTATCGGAAACTATCACCAGCATCCGTGAAGACGTGTTTAAAACCACGATCGATACCTACATTCCACCGCAGTCGCTGGAAGAGATGTGGGATGTGCCAGGCCTGCAGGAACGTCTGAAAAACGATTTCGACCTGGAGCTGCCGATTGCAGAGTGGCTGGACAAAGAGCCTGACCTGCATGAAGAGACGCTGCGCGAACGTATTATGACGCAGGCCAAAGAGCAGTATCAGCGTAAAGAAGAAGTGGTCGGCATTGAGATGATGCGCAACTTTGAAAAAGGCGTGATGCTGCAAACGCTGGATTCGCTGTGGAAAGAGCATCTGGCTGCAATGGACTATCTGCGTCAGGGCATCCATCTGCGTGGCTATGCGCAGAAGGATCCTAAGCAGGAGTACAAGCGCGAGTCTTTCGCCATGTTCGCCGCAATGCTGGAGTCGCTGAAGTATGAGGTGATCAGCACGCTGAGCAAGGTGCAGGTGCGGATGCCGGAAGAAGTCGAAGCGATGGAAGAGCAGCGTCGTGAAGAAGCCGAGCGTCTGGCGCAGCAGCAGCAGCTGAGCCATGTGGATACCGAAACGGAAGCAGCGATGGCGCTGGCTGAGCAGACCGGCGAGCGCAAAGTCGGACGTAACGACCCTTGCCCTTGCGGCTCAGGAAAAAAATATAAGCAGTGTCACGGCCGCCTGGCCTGACGGGTATTGCTGACCACGCTTTAAAAAACCGGGGAATTCCCCGGTTTTTTTTATGGCGGAGAGACAGGGCAAACCAGTACGCTCTTGCACAGCCACAGCCACAGCCACATAATTTTTACTAAAGCCAGCTCACCTTGCGTCAGTTATAGTCTTTGCCAAAGCGAGGCCGTGTTATGCCAGTTATAGTCTTTGCCACGTCAGGGCCGGCCTCCTGGCCGTTATCCATAGAGCCAGAGAAATATCGTCCAGCCTGCAAAGGCCAGCGCAGGCCCAAAAGGGAAAGGCGCATTAAGCGGATGCCTGAACATCAGCCACGCGGCAAAAAGCGCGGCTGAGGTGATAAGCGTCGCCAGCAGCACGATCCAGGGCAGCCGCTCCAGGCCCGTCCAGGCGCCCAGCGCCGCCAGTAATTTGGCATCGCCCAGCCCCAGCCCCTCTTTGTTTCTCAGCAGCCAATAGCCGCGCGAGAGCAGCCAAAGCGTGCTGTAACCCGCCGCTGCGCCATAAACGGCCTGCTCCGGCGTCAGGCCCGGCAGCAATCCGATCGTGCTGGCAAGCAGTCCAAGCCAGAGCAGCGGCAGCGTCAGCATATCCGGCAGCAGAAACAGGCGATAATCCACGACTGCCAGTGCTAATAACGTCCAGCTTAGCAGCAGCGCCGGCAGCCACAGCCTCAGAGGCAGCTGCGCTATAACGATTGTTGTCACTGCCAGTAGCGCTGGCAGCATGAACATGTTTACCTGAAGGCTAAAGATGCGGCGCATATTTCTCTCCTCTTATCCGTGAGTCGGCAGACGTCGCCGTGCCTGTCTGCTTTGCTTAAGACGGGCTTCCCTGGAACGAAATTCTACGCTTTGTTTTTACTGCCGTACCGGCCTTCGGCCATTTTCATGCTGTTACATAGCTGATTTTCGTAACGGCTCGCAGTTTACAATCGGGCTTGCGATTGTGCCGCAACGCTGGAATAGTGGCGGCGTACTTCAGGCAATCCAGAGAACAGTTATGAAGCATTTGCAGGTGGCAGTAGGCATCATTCGTGACGGGCAGAAAAGAATATTTCTAACCCAGCGCTCCGCTAAATCCCATATGGCTAACCGATGGGAATTTCCCGGCGGGAAAATCGAAGCAGGCGAAACGCCGGAACAGGCGCTGAAGCGCGAGCTACAGGAAGAAACGGGCATCACTCCGCTGAGCGCATCGGCCTGCGGTATGGCCAGCCATACGGACAGCGAGCTACAGGTCACGCTGCATTTCTTTCTGGTAGAGGCCTGGCAGGGCGAACCGTGGGGACGTGAAGGGCAGCCGCAACGTTGGGTCGCGCAGCAGGCGCTGGTGGCGGAAGAATTTCCTCCCGCCAATGCAGAACTGATCGCTCGCCTGCAGGCCGGACTGATTTAGACGCGATCGTTGCCCGTAGGCTTGGGTGGATTCAGGCGATATCGCTCGCAGGCCGGGGCTGATACAGGCGATATTGTTCGTCTTCAGAGCGGGTCAACGTAGACGATATTGCCTCGCTGCTGGCTGAAAAGGGCCATATTCAGCCAGCGGTCATCTTCCTGGTAGTAGGCTTTCAGTAGCGATCTTTCGGTTCTTCGCTCCATTCATCGCTGTCGGAAAGATCGCCCTCGCTGGGAATACGTTTCTCTTCGTTAGCCCATTCGCCCAAATCGATCAGTTGGCAGCGCTTGCTGCAGAAGGGCCGCCAGGGGCTCAGCTCATCCCAGATAACCTCTTTATCACAGGTTGGACAGTTTACGGTGATGACTTCATTCATTGATCGTTACCTCAGCAGCAGGCAAGTTGAAAATCGAGGCGCGCCGGCACCTCGCCGTGCTCGCTGTCGAGCGGCAGAAAGCGGATAGCATAGCGGCTTTTATGGCCGGAAACCTGCGGATAAAGCGAGTCCTCCAGCATCAGCTGCAGGCGCAGCAGATCGGCGCCTTCCGCAGTGTCCTGATAAAATCCGTTCAGGCTGGTCTGATGGCGAAAAGCGCCCGACTGGCGAATTAAGTCCAAAATCAGCGTCAGCGCGTCGCGGATAGGCGCCAGCGAGTTCATCCACAGCGCCACCTGACTGTCCCGTTTCTCCTGTTCTATATGCAGCCAGATATGCAGCGTAGGCAGGTCGAAACTGCAGCAGCCGCCGGGAATACTTAAGCGCTGACGCACCAGTCCGATCAACCGATCTTCACGCATCATCTGTCCCATACGCGGAGCGGCCATCAGCGCAGTCGAACGCGTTTTCAGACTGTCGTGCAGCTTATGCACCAGATCCATATCCACGCCCGGCACTTCCGCCCAGGAGCGCAGCTTCTGCTGCTGCTTATCCAGCTCTTTGACAATTTCGGTACGCAGTTCGCCGCGTTCAAATACATCCAGCAGCTCGGCCGCATTGCGGAAAAAAGTTAGCGCGCTGACTGAATCGACGATGGTGCGGCTGCTGTCCAGCTGATTCATCAAAAATTCAATGCGCAGCCAGGTCCGCATTTTTTCATTTAATGGGTACTCAAATAAAACCGTTGTGCTCATGCTTTAATCCTGATCTGTTGCTCCGGCAAGCTGGCGATAGCGCTGATCCAGCCGGGCAACTTTGGCGGCCACATCATCAGGTGTGCCGCCGTTATCGATAATGTCGTCGGCTACGGCAAGTCGCGCTTCACGCGTGGCCTGCGCAGCCAAAATATGTTCAGCCTGTTCACGGCTGATGTGGTCTCTGCTCATGGTACGCGCCAGCTGCGTTTCGCGATCGACATCCACAACCAGCACCCGATCGGCCAGCTGTTGCAGATTGTTTTCAACCAGCAAAGGAACGACCCACAGGCACCAGACGGAGCGGGTTAACGCCAGCTGGCGACGGGTCTCACTATGGATCAGCGGATGCAGAAGGGCGTTCAGCCAGGCTTTTTCCTGCGCGGAACTGAAAATCCGATGACGCAGCGAGGCGCGATCTAACGAGCCGTCCGGGCGAATGACCGCCGCACCGAACCGCTCTTGTATCGCTTTCAGCGCGGGTTGACCGGGCTCCACGACCTGACGGGCAATAATATCGGCGTCAACGATATCCACGCCTCTGGCCGCGAAGGCGTTAGCGATAGTGGTTTTCCCGCTGCCGATACCGCCGGTCAGCGCAACAGTATAGCTCATAGTCCCGATTCTCACGGCTCCGATGTGGCCGCATCCGCTCAGGCCAGCATTGACGCGGCCGCTAAAAGTGGGGTGCAGATCACATAAGAGAATCACAGATAAATTTATGGGATTGTAGCCTAAATAAACCTGTTTTCGCAGTCTTGTCCGTGCGTTTTTAGCGCGTATGATAAGGCTACTGGAGCTGGCAGCAGCACCCAATCATCAGATTGCGCCATCAACCAGGAAGTGATTTATGCGTATTGAAGAAGATATTAAGCTAGGTTTTAAAGATGTCCTGATCCGCCCCAAGCGTTCCACGTTGAAGAGTCGTTCACAGGTTGACCTGAACCGTCAGTTCACCTTCAAACACTCCGGCGTCGCCTGGTCAGGCGTGCCGATCATTGCCGCCAATATGGATACCGTCGGCACCTTCAGCATGGCGGAAGCGCTGGCCTCATTCCAGGTCCTTACCGCCGTTCACAAGCATTATAGCGTGGCACAATGGCAGGCCTTTATCGATCGCGTACCTGAAAGCGTACTGCAATACGTGATGGTTTCTACCGGCACTTCCGATGCCGATTTCGTTAAAATGCAGCAGATCCTCGCGCTGTCGCCCGCGTTAAATTTCATTTGTATTGACGTTGCTAACGGCTACTCCGAACACTTTGTCGAGTTTTTACAGCGCGCTCGCGAGGCCTGCCCGGATAAAACTATCTGTGCGGGTAACGTAGTGACGGGCGAAATGGTGGAGGAGCTTATCCTTTCCGGTGCCGATATCGTGAAGGTGGGCATCGGCCCCGGATCCGTCTGTACTACAAGGGTGAAAACTGGCGTAGGCTATCCGCAGCTTTCCGCCGTAATTGAATGTGCGGATGCGGCGCATGGGCTGGGCGGTCAAATTGTCAGCGACGGCGGCTGTTCGGTACCGGGCGACGTGGCGAAAGCCTTCGGCGGCGGCGCCGATTTTGTGATGCTCGGCGGGATGCTGGCCGCGCATGATGAATGCGAAGGCACGCTGGTGGAAGAGGACGGCGAGCAGTTTATGCTGTTTTACGGCATGAGTTCTGAATCTGCGATGAACCGGCACGTTGGCGGCGTGGCGGGCTATCGGGCGGCAGAAGGCAAAACCGTTAAGCTTCCCGTTCGCGGCCCGGTAGACAACACGGCGCGAGACATTCTTGGCGGCCTGCGCTCTGCCTGTACCTACGTTGGCGCTGAGCGGCTGAAAGAGCTGACCAAGCGCACGACCTTTATCCGCGTGGCGGAGCAGGAAAACCGGGTGTTCAACCGTTAAAGTCGGCAACCGGCCTGCCGCTTGCGCTGAGCGGCAGGTTTTTACGCTGTCGCTTTCACACCCTGCCTGGCAGAACGGCATCACTTTGCCTGCCTTAAAGCGTCGCCTGTCCCAAAATGTTACCTGCTTCAAAACATTGCCTGCCTTAAAGCGTTGTCTGTCTTAATACGTCCTCTGTGTGAATATATCGCCTGGTCAAAACGGTCACTATCCCAAAGCATCGCCCAGGTTAAAGATGGGCAAGTACATCGCGACTACCAGCGTGCCGACCAGCACGCCGGTAACGATCATCATTAACGGTTCCAGCGCGGCGGCCAGATTATCCGCCAGCTCATGCGTGCTGGCCTCATGCCATTCCCCCAGCCGCAGCAGCAGGCTGTCCAGCGCGCCAGCCTCTTCGCCCACCTTAATCAGCTGGTAACACAGCGGCGTGAAAAGCTCGTGCTGTGCCAGCGCCTGGTACAGCGGGTTACCGGCGGCGATATGCTGCTGCAGGGCGACTATCGCCTCCCGCCACAGCAGATGATCGAGCGTTTTCTCTACCGCCTGCAGCCCCTGCAACAGCGTCAGACCAGCCTGCTGCGTCAGCGTCAGGGTCAGAAAGATACGGCTGAGCTGGCCACCGCGATAAAGCCTGCCGATAAGCGGCAGCTGTAACAGACATCGCTGCTCGTTACGCTGCCAGACGGGCAGGCGACGGCTCTGCCAGCGCCAGTAAGCGAGGCTGCCGAAGGCCAGCGGCAAAATAAGCATGCCATAACGCTGCAGCCCCTCGGACAGCGCGATTATGGCCGCGGTAAAAGCCGGTAGCGGCGCGTTAAAGGAACGATAGATAGCTACAAACTCCGGCAAAACGAAAACCAGCATCCCGATGCTGACCAGCAGCGCGACGGCGACCACAAACAGCGGGTAGCGCAGCGCTTTCATTACTTTCTTTTGCAGCTGTTGTTCTCTTTCCTGCTGACCGGCCAGCCGCAGACAGCATTCGTCCATTCTGCCGGTCAGTTCGCCAACCGCGATCAGGGCAGGGTAGAGCGGTGGGAAAACTACAGGCCAGTCGGCCAGCGCCTGTGAAAAGGGTATGCCTTCCGACACGCTTTGCTCTATCTGCGTGAGTAAAGCCTGCCAGCCGGGATCGGCATGGCCTTCAGCCGTCAGCCGCAGGCTGGCAGAAAGCGTCATGCCTGCCTGCAAAAGCGTAGCCAGCTCGCGGAAAAAGGTAATCTTGTGCTGCCATTTCCAGTCGCCGGCGCGATAGCGGCGCCCTTTGCTAACCTTTAGCGGCAGCAGGTCGAGCGCCATGAGCCGTTCCGTTGCTTCCTGGCGGCCACGGCAAAAACAGGCTCCCTGATGAAAAGCGCCTTCTTTGTCCATGGCCTGCCATTCCACTAACAGCGGATCAGTCATCGTCATTACCGACAATTCGATTCAGCTCTGCCAGCGTGGTTTCGCCTTTATTCACGCTATGTAGTCCTTCTACAAACAGCGAGTTTATATTTTGCTGCCGGGTAATTTTCAGCAGCGCCTCCTGAGCGCTGTCGGTCGCGATAGCATTTTGCAGCCGCGCATTAACGGGAAGCAGCTCGAACAGCGCCAGCCTGCCATAAAAGCCGGAATAGCAGCGTTCGCAGCCGACGGCGCGCCAGTTTTGCACCGTACCCGGCCAGAGATCCTGAGGGAAATGGGCCAGCGCTTCGGCGGGTTCGCGACAGTGCGGGCAGAGACGGCGTACCAGACGCTGGGCGATAACCAGCTTTAGCGCGGAGGCAAGCTGGTAGCCGGGAATGCCGATTTGCCTTAGCCGGGTCAGCGTTTCCGCCGTGGAGTTGGTATGCAAAGTCGACAGAACCAGATGGCCGGTCTGCGCCGCCTTGATGGCGATTTCCGCCGTTTCCGCATCGCGGATTTCGCCAATCATAATTACGTCGGGATCCTGACGCAGAAGAGCGCGTAGCACGCGGTTGAAATCAAGTCCGGTTTTAGGATGTACCTGGGTTTGATTAATGCCCGGCAGCGGGATTTCCACGGGATCTTCCACGCTGCACAGGTTGCGGCCCGGCGTGTTAAGCGAGCTCAGCCCGCTGTAAAGGGTAAAGGTTTTCCCGCTGCCGGTAGGGCCGGTAACCAGAATCAGCCCCTGCGGCCTCGCCAGCGCCTCGCGAAAGCAGCGCAGCGCCGCTGGCGACATGCCGAGATTCTCCAGCGACACGGACTGGGTGTCAGTTTGCAGCAGTCGGATAACCGCTTTTTCACCGCAGCGCGTGGGCAGCGTCGAGAGGCGAAAGGAAGCGGGTTTTCCCAACAGTGCCAGCGTGAACTGGCCATCCTGCGGGATCCGGCGTTCGGCGATATCCAGGTTAGCGACTATTTTCAGCCTTGCCAGCAGCGCCGCGGCGTTGTCGGCTGGCGAAGTCGGCACGTTTTGCAGCACGCCATCCACCCGAAAACGGATGCGTAACGCGTCGGCCTGAGGTTCGATGTGGATATCGGACGCGCGCTGCTGTATCGCCAGCGCCAACAGATTGTCGATACGCTGGATGGTGGTTTCGCTTTGTGCCGCCGCAGGTTCCGATGCGGCCGGACGATCCTGTCGATACTGTTCCAGTCGCGCCGGTGGCCAGTACTCAATCTCAATCGCGCCCTGAGCGGTAAAACGCAGCGCCGCCATCATATCGGCCGAGGGCGGCGTCGCCATCGCGATGTGCAGCCGCTGCGGCGTAAGCGAAAGCACCACGGCGTGATGACGTTGACAAAGGGCCTCGACGGCCTGCAGAGAGGAAGACGCTGTCATTCCGCCACCTCGCTGTCATCGTCAAAGCGGAAGATATTTTCACAGGCTTCTTTCAGCCCCGTTTGCTGGGTGGCGCAGGTGCGCTGCCAGCCGATTTGGCCTTCGGCACCGTCCCACTGCGGTTTCATTGTTACCGTCAGGCCATTCAGGCTCTCCTGGCCCGTCAGCGTCAGCGCGCCGCCCTGCACGGCCACAGTGGCAACATAGCGCGACCCTTTCCCGGACGGCACGCCGTTGCTGCCTGCGCTACAGCTTTCCGCGCCGCCGTGCTCGATGGCGCACAGCTCCACGGCGGTTTTAAAAGGCATTGCCGTTTGCAGCATATCGGTCAGCGCGGCTTTTTGCAGATAGTTCTGGTAAGCCGGCAGGCCGATAGCGCTGAGAATGGCGATGATAGCGATAACTATCATTAGTTCGACCAGGGTAAATCCCTGCTGATTTTTCATGATGTTGACTTCCATGTGTTTAAGGAGTCAGCAACGTACCGCTGAAAAAAAACGCAGGCCAGCGGCAAAAAAACGTTTCCGAAGAAGGGCAGCAGGAATTCTTTCGCTATTACATCAGCACACAAAAAGGCGGGAAGACGGCTCGCAAAATTCAGTGATGGGAGCGAAAACGCCATCCGGAGACGGCGTTAAAATGACAGGTAAAATTAATGGGCGGCAGCGGGGCGAAAGCGCATGGAGAGATCCAACGCCCGCACGTGCTTGGTTAGCGCGCCGACCGAGATGTAATCCACGCCCGTTTCGGCGAAAGTCCGTAACGTCTCGTCGGTGACGTTGCCGGAAACCTCCAGCAGCGCGCGGCCGTTGGTCAGGCGCACCGCTTCCCGCATCTGCTCAACGCTGAAGTTATCCAGCATGATGATATCCGCCCCGGCCTCGATCGCCTGACTAAGCTCGTCCAGCGATTCAACCTCAACTTCCACCGGCACGTCCGGATGCAGCCAAAACGCCTTTTCCACGGCCTGGCGTACTGAACCGGTGGCGATAATATGGTTTTCCTTGATCAGGAAAGCGTCGGAAAGGCCCAGTCGGTGGTTAGCGCCGCCGCCGCACAGCACGGCATACTTCAGCGCGGTGCGCAGTCCCGGCAGCGTTTTTCTCGTATCCAGCAGCTGCGTTTTGGTGCCTTCAAGCATAGCCACATAGCGGCTGACCTCGGTCGCCACGCCGGATAACGTCTGGACAAAATTCAGCGCGGTGCGTTCCGCTGTCAGTATCAGCGAGGAAGGGCCGGTTACTTCAAACAGCGGCTGGTTGGCGACGATCGCGTCACCATCCTCCACGTGCCAAATCATCTGCGTCTTATTACCAAGCTGGATAAAAACTTCTTCGACCCAGCGTTTCCCGCAGAAAATACCCGGTTCACGGGTAATCACTACGGCATGAGAGCGGGCATCTTCTGGTAACAGGCTGGCGGTAATATCCCGGCTGGCGTCGATCTCGCCGCCCAGGTCTTCTCGCAGCGCCAGGGCGACGGCAGGAGGAATATCATCCTTAATACGTTCCAACAGCGCGGCACGGCGGCTGTCCGCATCGTAGCGACGGGTTGTCATGGTCAAACTCCAAAAGGGCGGATTGAAGAGAGAACCATGCTAGCTTTTTTACCTGCGGCTGGCGAGTCGGTTACTGCGCCAGGGCAGCCGATTTTTTGCCGCCTGACAGGGCAAAAAGCGACGAAACTTCCCCGAGCTGTTTCTGCGGCGGCGGGGCTTCCCGCGTCAGGGATTCATGTTACTCTGATGTTATCTATAGAAAAGGAGAGCAGGCCATGCAGTTGCAGTCAGGCTGGCTGACCGGCGTGAAGCGGGTGCCGTCGCCGCATTTTAATCAGCGCCCGCAAAACGAAACGCCCACGCTTCTGGTTATTCATAATATCAGCCTGCCGCCGGGCGAGTTCGGCGGCCCGTGGATCGATGCGCTATTTACCGGCCAGCTGGATGCCGGGGCCCATCCTTTCTTTGCGGATATCGCGCATCTGCGGGTTTCCGCGCATTGCCTGATCCGTCGCGATGGCGAAATCATCCAGTACGTGCCTTTTGATTTACGCGCCTGGCACGCGGGCGTTTCCTGCTATCAGGGACGGGAGGCCTGCAATGATTTTTCTGTTGGCATTGAGCTGGAAGGCACCGATGTGCTGCCCTACACCGATGCGCAATACCAGGCTTTGCAGGCGGTGACCCGTTTACTGGCAAAGCACTATCCGCAAATAGTCGAAAATATTACCGGGCATAGTGATATCGCGCCGGAAAGAAAAACCGATCCCGGACCGGCGTTTGACTGGGAAAGATTTCGGAGCGGGCTGGAGCACGATCCCTCCGCTGTACAGCAGGAGTAACAGGCATGACGCTTTTTAGTTTGTTATTGGTTCTGGGTTGGGAACGCTTGTTTAAAATGGGCGAGCACTGGCAGTTGGATCACCATCTGGCCCGGTTGTTCCGTCGTCAGCGGCGCTTTTCGCTGCTGCGCACGCTGGCGATGACGCTGGCGGCGATGGCGGTGGTCGCACTCTGTTTACTGGCGCTGAAGGGCCTTTTTTTCGGCGTTTTACAGCTGCTGTTCTGGATTGCCGTTGGGCTGTTATGCATCGGTGCGGGGTCGGTAAGGCTGCATTATCATGCCTATCTGAAAGCGGCCAGCCATAACGATACGGACGCGCACAGCGCCATGGCAGAAGAGCTGACGCTGATCCACGGCCTGCCGATGGAGTGTAACGAGCGCGAATATCTCTGCGAACTGCAAAATGCGCTGCTGTGGATTAACTACCGCTTTTATCTGGCACCGCTGTTCTGGTTTGTCGTGGGCGGCCCATGGGGACCGGTTCTGCTGGTGGGATATGCTTTTCTGCGCGCGTGGCAGAGCTGGCTGGCGCGTCGTTATACGCCACTGGAACGGTCGCAATCCGGCGTGGATGCTATTCTGCACTGCGTTGACTGGATCCCGGTAAGACTGGCGGGAGTTGCCTATGCCTTATTGGGACATGGCGAACGCGCGCTGCCGGCCTGGTTTGCTTCATTGGGCGACCGGCATACCTCGCAATATCAGGTGCTGACCCGACTGGCGCAGTTTTCGCTGGCGCGCGATCTGCATACGGACAAGGTGCAAACGCCGCGAATTGCCGTTGCGCTGGCCAAGAAAGTGTCGCTGGTGATCGTGGTAGTGGTGGCGCTGCTGACTATTTACGGCGCGCTGGTATAGCAGGAATAATCCGGCCCGCAGGCCGGATTATTGGCTGTCAGGTTATTGCTCAGGCAGCCGCGCTGTCGTTGGTGCCAAACCCTCCCTCGATAAGATTACCCACGCTGCTGCCAATCCAGCTACCGATCCGTTTTCCAATATAGCCGGTTGCTTTGGATACCAAAGTGGAAATAACCGGGATAGTCGTCAGGTTGCCGACCGCAGCGCCAATAAACTCGCCTGCCCGGCATCAAATTAACGGCTTTGTTAATCCACGGCCGCCGGCGGTTCGCCAAAGACCGGCATGCCGTCGCTATCCCAGGTAAAGGTTTTAATGCAGGTGTGCCGGTTGGGATCGTAAAGCGGATCGCCTTCGATTTCCGTGTAGTCTCTCGCATGATAAACCAGTACGTCCTCACCCTTTTCCGTTACCGTAAAGCTGTTATGCCCCGGCCCGAACTGGCGGTTTTCCCAACTGGTTTTAAAGACCGGCTGAGGGGATTTTTGCCAGTTTTCCGCTTTCATCGGATCGGCAGCAACGTCGATCCACAGCAGGCCCATACAGTAGTTTTCATCCGTCGCGCTGGCCGAATAGCTGACGAACAGGCGGTTGCCGTGACGAATAACCGCAGGCCCTTCGTTGACGCTGAAGCCCACGCATTCCCAGTCGAACTCAGGCCGACTCAGCATCACCGGCGCGCTTTTCAGCGACCAGGGCGTTTCCAGTTCGGCCAGATAGAGATTGGAGTTGCCGGGGATCGCCGGATCTTTTTGCGCCCACAGATACCAGTTTCTGTCCTGATGCACGAAGTGGGTCGCGTCCAGCGCAAAACTGTCGATGGGCGTCACGACCTGACCGCATTCATGCCAGGCGCCGGTAAGCGGATCGTCATCATGACAGGCGATAGCGAACATGCGGTGCTGGAACAGCCCATCTTTGATTTCTCTGGACGGCGCGGCGGCAAAAAAGATGACCCAGACGTTATCAATAAGATGCAGTTCAGGCGCCCAAATCAGCTCGCTCATTTCGCCGCTGGCGTGTTTTTTCCAGACCACGACGGCTTCGGCTGCCGCCAGATCGGCTAAGGTCGCGGCGCGGCGCAGCTCAAGCCGATCGTATTCAGGTACGGAGGCGATAAAATAGTAATGCTGCCGATGGCGCAGAATAAAGGGATCGGCGCGCTGTGCAATAAGGGGGACGGGCCAGTGACTGCTCATGCTCCTGTTCCTTCTGGTTTAACCGGCGCTTTGCCGTGATGATAATCGTTAAGTTCGCGGAAATTATGGCGACGCTGTTCCAAATCCAGCTGGATTTTTTGCATCGTTGGTCGGTCAACCTTCAGCAGCCTGACCACGCCAGCGGTAATCAGATAACCGACGCCCGGAATAATGGTAAACAGCAGCGTGATGCCGTTGACGGCCAGCGGCGACTGGGCTTTCGCGCCCGCGTCGTAGCCGTAAAAAGAGAGCAGGAAGCCAACCATCGCGCCCGCTACGGCCAGGCCAACCTTGAGGAAAAACAGATTGCCTGAAAAGCTGATGCCGGTAATGCGCTTGCCGGTTTTCCACTCGCCGTAATCGTCCACGTCCGCCATCAGCGACCAGTGCAGCGGCGAAGGGATCTGATGCAGAATATTCAGCAGGAAGTACATCACCACAATCAGTACCGTAGCGTGCGGATCCAGGAAATAGAAGCCGCAGGAGAACAGCGCCAGCACGATATTGGTCCAGAAGAAGACTTTCAGTTTGCACCAGCGATCGGTCAACACTTTGGCCAACGTGCTGCCCAGCATCATGCCTATTACGCCCAGGCTGATAAACAGCGTGGCGAAATGGGTCGTTTGCCCCATGACCCAGGTGACGTAGTACATGGTGGCCGCCATGCGGATAAAGCCGGGACAGACGTTACAAAAGGTCAGCAGCAGGATGCGCACCCACTGGTCGTTTTTCCACACGTCCCGTAAATCGGATTTCAGATCGCTGTTGCTCGGTACGGCAGGATGAATGCGTTCACGCACCGTGGCGAAGCAAAAAAGGAACATGCAGAGACCGATAAAGGCCAGCACGCTCATCGCCATCTGGTAGCCGCGCGCTTTGTCGTCGCCGCCGAACCATTCCGCCATCGGCAGCAGGGAGAGCGACAGGATCAGCGTGGCGATGCCGACCATCACAAAGCGGTAAGACTGGCAGGAGACGCGTTCGCCGGGATCGTTGGTAATCACGCCGCCAAGCGAGCAGTAAGGAATATTGATAGCGGTATAGGTTAACGACATCAGAAAGTAGGTGGCAAACGCATAGATAACCTTATTGTCATAGCTCCAGTCCGGCGTGGTAAACATCAGCACGCTGAACAGCACATAGGGCAGGGAAATCCATAGCAGCCAGGGGCGAAAACGTCCCCAGCGGCTCTGCGTTCTGTCGGCCAGCGCGCCCATAATGGGGTCGGTAATCGCATCCAGCACGCGCACGGAAAGCAGCAGGACGCCGACCAGCGCGGGCGCAAGGCCAAAGACATCCGTATAAAAATAGTTAAGGAAAAGCATGATCGCGCCGCCGATCATATTGCAGCCCGCGTCTCCCATGCCATAGCCAATCTTCTCTTTTACCGAAAGCGCCGCGCTCTTCATGGATAATCTCTCCCACAGGATGAAGCAGAGATTATCACTGGCTTAATAGCGTCTTGCGCTGGCGCAAAAGGTTGCAGAGATGGACAAAACGGCTGTAACCGGAAAAGTGTGAGTAAGCTGGCAATTCGCGCGGTGAGGGCCATAAAAGGTAAGGCAGGCTGGAGGATTAGCGCGCAGTAAAAAGGGCGCCGAAGCGCCCCGGGTCATCAGGCTTTTTGCAGCCGGTTTTTTACCGCGTAGCCAATGGCCAGCACGATAATCCACGGCGGAATAAGCCATACGGAAATCGCCATGCCCGGCGTCATCGCCATAATGACCAGAATGCCGATCATAAACAGCAGGCAAATCCAGTTGCCGGCGGGATAGAGCAGCGCCTTGAAGCGAGTCTGCACGCCTTCGCGCGCTTTCGCCTGGCGGAACTTCAGATGGGCGTAGCTGATCATCGCCCAGTTGATCACCAGCGCGGAGACCACCAGCGCCATAAACAGGCCCAGCGCCTCGCCCGGCATCAGATAGTTCACCAGCACGCAAATCGCCGTGGTAGCGGCTGAGAGCGCCAGTGCCACGTAAGGCACGCCACGACGGTCAACCTTCAGCAGCGCCTTCGGGCCGTTGCCCTGACGGGCCAGGCCGTAAAGCATCCGGCTGTTGGAATAGACGCAGCTGTTATAAACGGAGAGCGCCGCCGTTAAAAACACCAGGTTCAGCACGTTCGCCGCCAGGCTTTCACCCAGGTCGTGGAAAATCATCACAAACGGGCTGCTGTTGGCGGTAACTTTTGTCCAGGGATAAAGCGAAAGCAGCACGATAATCGAGCCGACATAAAAGATCAGGATACGCCAGATCACCTGGTTGGTGGCCTGCGGAATGCTTTTTTGCGGGTCATCCGCTTCGGCCGCCGTGATGCCTACCAGCTCCAGGCCGCCGAAAGAGAACATAATGATCGCCATCGCCATCACCAGTCCGCCCACGCCGTGCGGGAAAAAGCCGCCGATCGCCCAGATATTGCTGATCTTCGCATCCGGGCCGCCATGACCGCTGAACAGCAGCCAGCAGCCGAACACAATCATCGCCACCACGGCGACCACTTTCACAATCGCCAGCCAGAACTCCATTTCGCCAAAGATTTTTACGCTGGTCAGGTTGATAGCGTTAATCAGCACAAAGAAGATGGCGGCGGCGGCCCAGGAAGGAAACGCGGGCCACCAGACCTGAATATACTGCCCGACGGCGGTCAGTTCCGCCATCGCGACCAGGATATAGAGCACCCAGTAGTTCCAGCCGGAAGCGAAACCGGCAAAGTTGCCCCAGTATTTATAGGCAAAATGGCTGAAAGAACCGGCAACCGGCTCTTCCACGATCATTTCGCCCAGCTGGCGCATAATTAAAAAGGCGATAAAGCCGCCGATGGCGTAGCCCAGTAAGACGGACGGGCCCGCCATTTTAATGGTTTGTGCGATCCCCAGAAAAAGGCCGGTGCCGACGGCGCCGCCTAATGCAATTAGCTGAATATGGCGGTTTTTCAGGCCGCGCTTCAGCATATCGCCCTGCTGTTGTTCCATAGTGATCCTCTTGGTCTCGTTATTGTACTAAGGGCGAGCCTTTGTCATCATTTTATTACGATAGGTGTACTTAAATGTTTACATAAGAAACCCCGCAAAAGCGGGGCTGCCTCTACTTTCGCGATAAGAATAATGATAAGCGCCGGGTAATGCACTCGCTTTCTGTTTAAGCCGGGACGGCTGCAAAAAAAAACAGGTTTCGGCAACGTTTGTTTTTGTCATAAAGGATGCCTGAAGACGAATCGATTTTACTTATGACGCCGTTAATCGGGCGCCATTAACTGCCTGGTCTCCTTCAGAAAAGTTAATTTTTTTAACATTCTTTCTGACGCGTTTAACCTGTTATAAGGCGTTAATTCGCGCCCGTAAAACGAGACATGCGTCTGGTTTTGCGCCGTTGCCATATAGACATCAGGTGAATACTTTGTTACTTTACGGGCTCCTTTTTGCAATTGGTATGACCAATTTACTCGGGCAAACGGCACGAAGAAGGGATGATGGCCTACAGCAAAATCCGCCAACCAAAGCTATCCGATGCTATCGAGCAGCAGCTTGAGTCCTTGATTATGGAAGGGACGCTGCGTCCCGGTGAAAAGCTCCTCCCTGAACGCGAGCTGGCTAAACAGTTCGACGTCTCCCGTCCCTCTTTGCGTGAAGCTATCCAGCGTCTGGAAGCAAAAGGCCTGCTGCTGCGCCGTCAGGGCGGTGGCACTTTTGTAAAGACTAACCTCTGGCAAAGCCTGAGCGATCCGCTGGTGGAACTGCTGGCCGATCACCCTGAATCGCAGTTCGATCTGCTGGAAACGCGCCACGCGCTGGAAGGGATAGCGGCCTACTATGCGGCGCTACGAGGAACGGAAGAAGATCTGGCACGTATCCGGGATTGCCATCTGCAAATCCAGACCGCGCAGGAGAGCGGCGACCTTGATGCCGAAGCCAACGCGGTCATGCAGTATCAGATAGCTGTCACAGAGGCGGCTCATAATGTGGTGCTGCTGCATTTGCTACGCTCAATGGGGCCGATGCTGCAACAGAACGTCCGACAGAATTTTGAATTGCTCTACTCGCGCCGCGAAATGCTGGCGAAAGTGAGCGGTCACCGCGCCAGTATTTTCGAGGCGATTGTGGCGCGCGAACCCGAAAAGGCACGCGAGGCCTCACACCGCCATCTGGCGTTTATCGAGGAAATATTGCTGGACAGAAGCCGGGAACAGAGCCGAAGAGAGCGCTCCCTGCGCCGATTACAGCAGCGTAAGGATTAACGCGTAATCATAACGCGACAACCACGAAGGGCCTGTCTCTCTGTGTTTTGCACTGAGCCAGAGGACAGAGAGACAGGCTCCAGACAATTCAACGTATTAGACACAGATAAGGAATACCCCCATGTCAGAACGTTTACACAATGACGTGGATCCGATTGAAACTCGCGACTGGCTACAGGCGATCGAATCGGTCATCCGTGAAGAGGGCGTGGAGCGCGCGCAGTTCCTGATCGATCAGGTATTGAGCGAAGCACGCAAAGGCGGCGTAAAGGTAGCGGCGGGCACTGGGGCCGGCAGCTACATTAACTCTATCGCCGTTGAGGACGAACCTGACTATCCGGGTAATACCTCGCTGGAACGTCGTATCCGTTCCGCCATCCGCTGGAACGCCATCATGACCGTTCTGCGTGCATCGAAGAAAGATCTGGAGCTGGGCGGCCATATGTCTTCCTTCCAGTCCTCGGCGACCATTTATGAAGTGTGCTTTAACCACTTCTTCCGCGCGCGCAGCGAAAAAGACGGCGGCGACCTGGTGTACTTCCAGGGCCACATTTCGCCGGGCGTTTACGCGCGTGCTTTCCTGGAAGGCCGCCTGACCGAAGAGCAGATGAACAACTTCCGTCAGGAAGTGCACGGCAAAGGCCTCTCTTCTTATCCGCATCCAAAACTGATGCCGGATTTCTGGCAGTTCCCGACCGTTTCGATGGGTCTTGGCCCAATCGGCGCGATCTACCAGGCGAAATTCCTCAAGTATCTTGAGCACCGTGGCCTGAAAGATACCTCACAGCAGACCGTTTACGCCTTCCTGGGCGATGGCGAGATGGACGAGCCGGAATCCAAAGGCGCGATCACCATCGCCACCCGCGAGAAGCTGGACAACCTGGTGTTCATCATCAACTGTAACCTGCAGCGCCTGGACGGCCCGGTAACCGGCAACGGCAAAATCATCAACGAGCTGAGCGGCATCTTTGGCGGCGCAGGCTGGGAAGTGATCAAGGTTATCTGGGGCGGACGCTGGGACGAGCTGCTGCGCAAAGATACCAGCGGCAAGCTGATCCAGCTGATGAATGAAACCGTTGACGGCGACTATCAGACCTTTAAATCCCGCGATGGCGCCTACGTGCGCGAGCACTTCTTCGGTAAATATCCGGAGACCGCCGAGCTGGTCAAAGATATGACCGACGACGAGATTTGGGCGCTGAACCGTGGCGGCCACGATCCGAAGAAAATCTACGCGGCGCTGAAAAAAGCGCAGGACACCAAAGGCAAACCTGTGGTGATCCTGGCGCATACCATTAAAGGCTATGGTATGGGCGACACGGCAGAAGGCAAGAACATCGCTCACCAGGTGAAGAAAATGAACATGGATGGCGTACGCTACATCCGCGATCGTTTCAACGTGCCGGTAGAAGATGACAAAATCGAAAGCCTGCCGTACGTCACCTTCGACAAAGAGTCGGAAGAGTACAAATATCTGCATGGCCAGCGCGAGAAGCTGGGCGGCTATCTGCCGACGCGTCAGCCTAACTTCAGCGAGAAGCTGGAGATGCCTGCGCTGGAAGACTTCCGTCAGCTGCTGGATGAGCAGAACAAAGAGATTTCCACCACGATCGCCTTTGTGCGTGCCCTGAACGTGATGCTGAAGAACAAGTCGATCAAAGATCGTCTGGTGCCGATCATCGCCGACGAAGCGCGTACCTTTGGTATGGAAGGCCTGTTCCGTCAGATCGGCATCTACAGCCCGAACGGCCAGCAGTACACGCCGCAGGACCGTGAGCAGGTTGCCTACTACAAAGAAGATGAGAAAGGTCAGATCCTGCAGGAAGGCATCAACGAACTGGGCGCAGGCGCATCCTGGCTGGCGGCGGCAACGTCCTACAGCACCAACAACCTGCCGATGATCCCGTTCTACATCTACTACTCGATGTTTGGCTTCCAGCGTATCGGCGATCTGTGCTGGGCGGCGGGCGACCAGCAGGCGCGCGGCTTCCTGGTTGGCGGCACCTCCGGTCGTACCACGCTGAATGGCGAAGGCTTGCAGCATGAAGATGGTCACAGCCACATTCAGTCGCTGACTATCCCTAACTGCATCTCTTACGATCCGGCTTACGCTTACGAAGTCGCCGTTATCATGCATGACGGTCTGGTGCGTATGTACGGCGAAGCGCAGGAAAACATCTACTACTACATCACCACGCTGAACGAAAACTACCACATGCCGGCGATGCCGCAGGGCGCAGAAGAAGGTATCCGTAAAGGTATCTACAAGCTGGAAACGGTAGAAGGCAGCAAAGGTAAAGTCCAGCTGTTGGGTTCAGGCTCTATCCTGCGTCACGTTCGTGAAGCGGCACAGATCCTGGCGAAAGACTACGGCGTTGGCTCCGATGTTTACAGCGTGACCTCCTTCACCGAACTGGCTCGTGACGGTCAGGACTGCGAGCGCTGGAACATGCTGCACCCAACTGAAGCGCCTCGCGTGCCTTACGTTGCGCAGATCATGCACGACGCACCGGCCGTGGCTTCAACCGACTATATGAAACTGTTCGCCGAGCAGATCCGTACCTATATTCCAGCCAGCGACTATCGCGTGCTGGGCACGGATGGTTTCGGTCGTTCCGACAGCCGCGAAAATCTGCGTCACCACTTCGAAGTGGACGCGTCTTACGTGGTGGTTGCAGCGCTGGGCGAACTGGCTAAACGCGGCGAGATCGATAAGAAAGTGGTGGCGGAAGCCATCACCAAATTCAATATCGATGCCGATAAAGTCAACCCGCGTCTGGCATAAGAGGTAAAGAGTAATGGCTATCGAAATTAAAGTACCGGACATCGGTTCCGACGAAGTGGAAGTCACCGAGATCCTGGTCAAGGTCGGCGACAAAGTGGAAGCAGAGCAGTCGTTGATCGTCGTTGAAGGCGACAAAGCCTCAATGGAAGTGCCTTCGCCAGAAGCGGGCGTGGTCAAAGAAATTAAAATTTCTACCGGCGACAAAGTGGAAACCGGCTCGCTGATTATGATCTTTGAATCTGCCGACACGGCTGCGCCAGCGCCAGCCAAAGCGGAAGCAAAAGAAGAGAAGAAAGAAGCGGCGCCGGCTGCCAAAGCGGAAAGCAAAGAGGTCAACGTGCCGGACATCGGTGGTGATGAAGTTGAAGTCACCGAGATCCTGGTCAAGGTTGGCGATAAAGTCGAAGCCGAGCAGTCGCTGATTACCGTCGAAGGCGACAAGGCCTCAATGGAAGTGCCTGCGCCGTTTGCCGGCACGGTAAAAGAGATCAAAATCGCGACCGGCGACAAAGTCAGCACCGGCTCGCTGATTATGATCTTCGAAGCGGAAGGCGCAGCACCGGCCGAAGCGCCGAAGCCAGCAATGAAAGAAGAAGCGGCAGCGGCGCCTGCGGCGACCAGCGGCGCGAAAGAAGTGCAGGTGCCGGACATCGGCGGCGACGAAGTTGAAGTCACCGAGGTGATGGTTAAGGTTGGCGACAAAGTCGAAGCCGAGCAGTCACTGATCACCGTCGAAGGCGACAAGGCCTCGATGGAAGTGCCTGCGCCGTTTGCCGGCACGGTAAAAGAGATCAAAATCGCGACCGGTGACAAAGTCAGCACCGGCTCGCTGATTATGATCTTTGAAGTGGCAGGCGCGGCGCCTGCTCCGGCAGCGAAACAGGAAGCGGCTCCGGCTCCGCAGGAAGCCAAAGCGGCGCCTGCTACGGCACCGGCTCCGGCGAAAGCGGAAGCAAAAGGCGACTTCTCCGAGAACGACGCCTACGTCCACGCCACGCCGGTTATCCGTCGTCTGGCGCGCGAGTTCGGCGTTAACCTGGCGAAGGTAAAAGGTACGGGACGTAAAGGCCGTATTCTGAAAGAAGACGTGCAGGCGTACGTGAAAGACGCGGTGAAACGCGCCGAGACCGCGCCAGCGGCTGCCGCCAGCGGCGGTGGTCTGCCAGGCATGCTGCCGTGGCCGAAAGTGGACTTCAGCAAGTTCGGCGAAATCGAAGAAGTCGAGCTGGGCCGCATCCAGAAAATCTCTGGCGCGAACCTGAGCCGTAACTGGGTGATGATCCCGCACGTTACGCACTTCGACAAAACCGATATCACCGATCTGGAAGCGTTCCGTAAACAGCAGAACGCCGAAGCCGAGAAGCGCAAGCTGGACGTGAAATACACGCCGGTTGTGTTCATTATGAAAGCCGTTGCCGCCGCGCTGGAGCAGATGCCGCGCTTTAACAGCTCGCTTTCTGAAGACGCGCAGAAGCTGACGTTGAAAAAATATATCAACATCGGCGTGGCGGTCGATACGCCTAACGGCCTGGTGGTTCCGGTCTTTAAGGACGTGAATAAAAAAGGCATCACCGAGCTTTCCCGCGAGCTGATGGCAACCTCGAAAAAAGCGCGCGACGGCAAGCTGACGGCCAGCGACATGCAGGGCGGCTGCTTCACTATCTCCAGCCTTGGCGGTCTTGGCACCACGCACTTTGCGCCGATCGTCAACGCGCCGGAAGTAGCTATCCTGGGCGTCTCTAAATCCGCGATGGAGCCGGTCTGGAACGGTAAAGAGTTTGTGCCGCGTCTGATGATGCCAATCTCTCTTTCCTTCGACCACCGCGTTATCGACGGGGCTGACGGTGCCCGCTTTATCACCATCGTCGGCAATCTGTTAGCCGATATTCGCCGACTGGTGATGTAAAAGTACTCTGGCCGGCTTATGCCGGCCTTCTTATAGCCGACTCTCGCTGTTTTAGTCGACAAGTTGTGATGGTTTGGGGCAGGTTGTTTGCACTCTGTTAACAATTCTGTAAACTCTTGCCCTGAATACGAACCGGTGGATGGATATCCGCCAGTTAACTAAGAGGTCATGATGAGTACAGAAATTAAAACTCAGGTCGTGGTACTTGGGGCAGGTCCGGCAGGTTACTCTGCGGCATTTCGCGCTGCTGATTTAGGTCTGGAGACCGTGATTGTTGAGCGTTACAGCACCCTGGGCGGCGTTTGCCTGAACGTGGGCTGTATTCCTTCCAAAGCGCTGCTGCACGTGGCGAAAGTCATTGAAGAAGCCAAAGCGCTGGAAGAACACGGCGTGGTGTTCGGCAAGCCGCAAACCGACATCAACAAAATCCGTACCTGGAAAGAGAAGGTCATTAATCAGCTGACCGGCGGTCTGGCCGGTATGGCGAAAGGCCGTAAAGTGAAAGTGGTCACCGGCGAAGCTAAGTTCACCGGCGCGAACACTATGTTCGTTGACGGCGAAAACGGCGGCACCACTATCAACTTCGATAACGCGATTATCGCTGCCGGTTCTCGTCCTATTCAGCTGCCGTTTATTCCGCATGAAGATCCACGTGTGTGGGATTCCACCGCCGCGCTGGAGCTGAAAGAAGTGCCTGAGCGTATGCTGGTCATGGGCGGCGGCATCATCGGCCTGGAAATGGGTACCGTTTATCACGCGCTGGGTTCTCAGATTGACGTGGTTGAGATGTTCGATCAGGTGATCCCTGCGGCCGATAAAGACGTGGTGAAAGTCTTCACCAGGCGCATCGAGAAGCAGTTCAACCTGATGCTGGAAACCAAAGTGACCGCGGTAGAAGCCAAAGAAGATGGTATCTACGTCACGATGGAAGGCAAAAAAGCGCCTGCTGAACCACAGCGTTACGACGCGGTGCTGGTGGCGATTGGCCGCGTGCCGAACGGTAAAGGTCTGGATGCCGGTAAAGCGGGCGTGGAAGTGGACGATCGCGGCTTTATCCGTGTCGATAAGCAGATGCGTACCAACGTGCCGCACATTTTCGCTATCGGCGACATCGTTGGTCAGCCAATGCTGGCGCATAAAGGCGTGCACGAAGGCCACGTAGCGGCGGAAGTGATCTCCGGCAAGAAGCACTACTTCGATCCAAAAGTGATCCCATCTATCGCCTATACCGAGCCGGAAGTTGCCTGGGTTGGCCTGACCGAGAAAGAAGCGAAAGAGAAGGGCATCAGCTACGAGACGGCGACCTTCCCGTGGGCGGCATCAGGCCGTGCTATCGCTTCCGATTGCGCAGACGGCATGACCAAGCTGATTTTCGATAAAGAGACGCATCGCGTGATCGGCGGGGCCGTTGTTGGCACCAACGGCGGCGAGCTGCTGGGCGAAATCGGTCTGGCTATCGAAATGGGCTGCGACGCCGAAGATATCGCGCTGACTATCCATGCTCACCCGACGCTGCACGAGTCGGTAGGCCTGGCGGCGGAAATCTTCGAAGGCAGCATCACCGATCTGCCAAATGCGAAAGCGAAGAAGAAGTAAGCGCTAAAAGCATTCGAAGCGGCTCCGAAAGGGGCCGTTTTTTTATCTCATTTCCGCGTCATTTTTCTGATTAAACGCCTGCAAATACTCAATAAAACAGCGCAGCGCCATTCCTTTGATGAAAAATGCAAGACTTATAGTGTGCAGGGTTATCCGATTATAACTGCGTTTTTTGCCACGAAAGTGGGTAGCAGGCCGCGGATGAGTTTAAAGCAGGGCGCTGAAACCCTTTTTTTGAGGGGTATTTCAACGGGCTGTTTTATAAGGAGATTAAGTAATGGATGAAAAAGAGGGGTTTTATCGGGTTTTGGTCAAAATTCTTTTAACATAAGTGCGTTATGTTGTGTCGCCAACTGTTCACTGCCGTACAGGCAGCTTAGAAATCAAGGAGACGGCTATGCCAGAAAAAGGACTTGTTCACTGCCGTACAGGCAGCTTAGAAATGACAGATCTATTGCAGCAGAGAAAAACCTGTGTTCACTGCCGTACAGGCAGCTTAGAAAGTCTACCACGCCGCTAACGGCATCAGCAGCACGTTCACTGCCGTACAGGCAGCTTAAAAATTAACCGGCGGGGAACCCCGCCGGATATTATTGTTCACTGCCGTACAGGCAGCTTAGAAATTAATTGCATCTTCACCGCAATAGAAAGAGCCGTTCACTGCCGCACAGGCAGCTTAGAAAAACAGTTCTGTACGCAGCCTGGCATGCTCCAAGTTCACTGCCGCACAGGCAGCTTAGAAAGATAGCAGTGCCTGGATTTCAGTAACCAGGCTGTTCACTGCCGCACAGGCAGCTTAGAAACTGAGAACGAGGCGGCTACCGAAGAAAAACTAGTTCACTGCCGCACAGGCAGCTTAGAAAATTAAGCGGCGCGGCCATGTGTCTTTACCGAAAGTTCACTGCCGCACAGGCAGCTTAGAAATCAAGACAAGGCCATACCGGCCCGCTCAGTGGGTTCACTGCCGCACAGGCAGCTTAGAAAATACATTCGACCACGCGCCGCTGATTTGGATCGTTCACTGCCGCACAGACAGCTCAGAAATGTAGGCTCAAGGGGCCGCAGGCGTTCCCTTTATTATTCACTGCCGTATAGGCAGCTCGGCCGTCCCAATTAATATCCCGTCCTGCTATCCCTATAACGGCTAGTTAATCCACCGCCACGCTCGCAATACAAAAAGTGCGGATAACCAGGCAACACGGTGCAGTTGCCGTCCCCGCAAGCCGCTTAAAAGGCCTTTCCGGTCGAGTAATCCGTGCCTGATCCACTCTGTTAATGATGTTGCTTTTTTGTAAACAGATTAACACCGCATCAAAATCCTGCTATGCTGGCCCTCGCGAAACCGGGCACCTTACCCTACAGAAAAGAGCGCAAAGCATTTGCGATAAGCCTGAAGGCGCCCGGTCATTACACTGTGAGCGAGGAGAACGTCGTGCTAGAAGAATACCGTAAGCACGTTGCCGAGCGTGCTGCCGAAGGGATCGTTCCTAAACCATTAGATGCTTCCCAAATGGCCGCGCTGGTTGAACTGCTGAAAAACCCGCCAGCGGGTGAAGAAGAATTCCTGTCCGATCTGTTGATTAATCGAGTTCCGCCGGGCGTTGACGAAGCGGCCTATGTAAAAGCCGGATTCCTGGCTGCTGTCGCCAAAGGCGAAGCGACCTCTCCTCTGGTTACTCCTGAAAAAGCGATTGAACTGCTGGGCACCATGCAGGGCGGCTACAACATCCATCCGCTGATTGACGCGCTGGATGACGAAAAGCTGGCGCCGATTGCCGCTAAAGCCTTGTCCCACACGCTGCTGATGTTCGACAGCTTCTACGACGTAGAAGAAAAAGCCAAAGCCGGCAACCCACACGCAAAACAGATCCTGCAATCCTGGGCAGATGCCGAATGGTATCTTTCCCGTCCGGAGCTGGCGGAAAAAATCACCGTCACCGTGTTCAAGGTCACCGGCGAAACCAATACCGACGATCTTTCTCCTGCACCTGATGCCTGGTCACGCCCGGATATCCCTCTGCACGCGCTGGCGATGTTGAAGAATACCCGCGAAGGCATCGAGCCGGATCAGCCTGGTGCCGTTGGCCCGATCAAACAGATCGAGGCGCTTCAGGCCAAAGGCTTCCCGCTGGCTTATGTCGGCGACGTAGTCGGCACCGGTTCTTCCCGTAAATCCGCCACCAACTCGGTGCTGTGGTTTATGGGCGACGACATCCCTTACGTGCCGAACAAAAAAGGCGGCGGCGTGGTGCTGGGTAACAACATTGCGCCAATCTTCTTCAACACGATGGAAGATGCTGGCGCGCTGCCAATTGAAGTGGATGTGCAAAACCTGCATATGGGCGATGTTATCGACATCTATCCTTATAAAGGCGAAGTCCGTAACCACGAGACGGGCGAAGTGTTAGCTAACTTTGCGCTGAAAACTGACGTTCTGCTCGATGAAGTTCGTGCGGGTGGTCGTATCCCGCTGATCATCGGTCGCGGTCTGACGACTAAAGCTCGTGAAGCGCTGGGCCTGCCGCAAAGCGACGTGTTCCGTCAGGCGAAAGACGTGGCGGCAAGCACGCGCGGCTACTCGCTGGCGCAGAAAATGGTTGGCCGCGCCTGTGGTACGGAAGGTGTGCGTCCGGGCGCATACTGCGAGCCAAAAATGACTTCCGTGGGTTCGCAGGACACCACCGGCCCAATGACCCGTGACGAGCTGAAAGACCTGGCCTGCCTGGGCTTCTCTGCCGATCTGGTGATGCAGTCTTTCTGCCACACGGCAGCTTATCCGAAGCCGGTTGACGTCTCTACGCACCACACGCTGCCGGACTTTATTATGAACCGTGGCGGCGTATCGCTGCGTCCAGGCGACGGCATTATCCACAGCTGGCTGAACCGTATGCTGCTGCCGGATACCGTAGGAACAGGCGGCGACTCGCATACCCGTTTCCCAATCGGCATCTCTTTCCCGGCCGGTTCCGGGCTGGTGGCGTTTGCGGCGGCAACCGGCGTGATGCCTCTGGATATGCCAGAGTCCGTGCTGGTGCGCTTCAAGGGCAAAATGGAGCCGGGCATTACGCTGCGCGATTTGGTTCACGCCATTCCGCTGTATGCCATCAAGCAGGGCCTGCTGACCGTGGAGAAGAAGGGCAAGAAAAACATCTTCTCCGGCCGCATCCTGGAAATCGAAGGCCTGCCGGATCTGAAAGTCGAACAGGCGTTTGAGCTGTCCGATGCGTCCGCCGAGCGTTCTGCGGCTGGCTGTACGATCAAGCTGGGCAAAGATCCTATTATTGAATACCTCAACTCCAATATCGTGCTGCTGAAGTGGATGATTGCGGAAGGCTACGGCGATCGCCGCACGCTGGAACGTCGTATTCAGGGAATGGAAAAATGGCTGGCGGATCCGCAGCTGCTGGAAGGCGATGCGGATGCGGAATACGCGGCGGTTATCGAAATCGATCTGGCTGAAATCAAAGAGCCAATCCTGTGCGCGCCAAACGATCCGGATGATGCTCGTCTGCTGTCGGACGTGCAGGGCGAGAAGATTGACGAGGTCTTTATCGGTTCCTGTATGACCAACATCGGTCACTTCCGTGCCGCCGGTAAGCTGCTGGACAGTCATAAAGGCCAGCTGCCAACGCGCCTGTGGGTGGCTCCGCCAACCAAGATGGATGCGGCGCAGCTGACGGAAGAGGGTTACTACAGCGTCTTTGGCAAGAGCGGCGCGCGTATCGAAATCCCTGGCTGTTCACTGTGCATGGGTAACCAGGCACGCGTGGCGGACGGTGCGACGGTGGTTTCCACCTCAACCCGTAACTTCCCGAACCGCCTGGGCACCGGCGCGAACGTTTATCTGGCTTCAGCAGAGCTGGCTGCGGTCGCTTCGCTGTTGGGCAAACTGCCAACGCCGGACGAATATCAGCAGTTTATGGCGCAGGTTGATAAGACGGCGGTGGATACTTATCGCTATCTGAACTTCGATCAGCTGAGCCAGTATACGGAGAAAGCCGACGGCGTGATTTTCCAGACTGCGGTTTAAATCCTCAATAAGCGTTATTCAGAGCCGAATAGCGCTTTCGCGGTAAATAAAAGTCCGGGGCTGTTTTCAGTCCCGGATTTTTTATGGGCGTAAATCAGAGGATCGTATGAAGGAATCAGGCAGGTTCTTTGAAACCCTTTTTTAGAGTGGTTATTTAATCTATTGATTTTAAGTGGTTTTAATGAAGGGCTAAAAAAAGGGTTTTTACCCGAGATAGGTCAATTTTCCCTGCAATACATGATGTTAAACTGAAAGCGTTACTGTTCACTGCCGCACAGGCAGCTTAGAAAGCCCTGCCCAGTTGTTTTATAAGCAACTTCAAGTTCACTGCCGCACAGGCAGCTTAGAAAAGCTGAAAGATGGCAGCACTATGCGCGTGGCCGTTCACTGCCGCACAGGCAGCTTAGAAATGAGAGCGGGAGGGTTATAAAAATTTCTGCTGGTTCACTGCCGCACAGGCAGCTTAGAAAAGAACTGCGCCCCATCATCAGTCCACATCTCAGTTCACTGCCGCACAGGCAGCTTAGAAAACGTAGCGCCAGTCGTGCAGCGCGATGCCGCAGTTCACTGCCGCACAGGCAGCTTAGAAAATTTCGGTTACGCAGCTTTTAAAGCGCTCAGTGTTCACTGCCGTACAGGCAGTTTAAAATCAGGGAATGATACGTATCCGCCATTTTTATCCCTAAGCACCACTCTTACCCTCCTATGGCAAAAGTGAACGCCAGGAGACATTTCTGTGCCCCTTCAGATAAGCCGCTACCTTGCCGTCCATTTAAAAAGGAAAATAGTGTAGCGGCAAACGCTCAGGAAAAATAACGTCGGATAAAAGCGCAGTCCAACAAGAAAAGATAATATAGATGTGGGCTGAAAACTAAAGCTGACTTATGCCGACAAACCACGCATTGCCTGTTTATAAATTAGCGCATGATAAATCACTACGCAAAAAAAATGATACAGCGTCTCATTATTTTTCAGGAAGGGCAGGTAAGCGCATAACCTTCCTTTTAAAGACCAGTTCGGTTATTGTGTGAATGTCCCTATACTGGTTTTGAAAATATCCTGTAACTATCTTCTGATATGTCGAGGCTCAATGAACATCCTGGCAAGAAATCTCATCATCTTTCTATGCTTCTTTTCTTATAAGGTTTTTGCTCAACCCGATATCTCTGAAGTTTTAATAAAGGGCGGTGATTATTACGTAGGCGACGTTTTTGGCAAACACGACTATGCACAGCATGCCAATGCAAAAATAAAAAGCTTTTACATCATGCAAACCGAGGTTAGCTACGCGCTTTATCAACAGATCTATGCGTGGGGGCAGAATAATAACTATTTGTTTAACCCCGGCTGCAATGGCGCTATTTATGAAGATTGTCGCGAGCCTGATTACGAACAGGGAAAGCATCCGGTAACTAATATCGAATGGGGCGATGCCGTTGTCTTTGCCAATGCGTTAAGCGTGTTACAGCATTTGCAGCCCGTCTATCTGACGAACAAAGGAGCTATTGTCTATAATGTTGAAGAGACTGACAACCTGCATGAGGACAGCCACGCAGACGGTTATCGCTTACCTGATATTAATGAATGGCAGGTAGCCGCGCGAGGCGGAGAAAAAGCAGTAGCCAAAGGTCGCTATGGCAATCGTTTTTCTGGCAGTGACAGAGCCGACAGCGTTGCCTGGTATCCACCGTTTAACAGTCAGCAATTTGGCACGGCCAAAGTAAGTTCGTTAAAACCAAATGATGCGGATATTTATGATATGAGCGGTAACGTCTATGAATGGATAAACGACAAAAGTGAGACGGCAGGCGTTGCCATGCACTATTTTTGCGGAGGAAGCTATATTGCCCATTCTGCTTCCCTGGCAAGCTGTGACTCGCATAGTGCAAAATTCGTCATGTCTGATATCGGTTTTCGCCTGGTCAGGAATGCCGTCAGTGAAAAATAAATTTTTACTGATGGGTCTGCTTTTTTCAGGATTCGCCAGCGCTCAGGCTGAATACGTTTCTTTACACAGCGGGCAGAACGTTATTGATATTAATGCCGATGGTCTGAAAGATATTTTGTTTATCGCGGATTATGAAAATAACACGTCTCATCCCAGCCAGACGATGAATGTTTTTATAAAAAATAAGCAGGGTGGTTACAACAGCGTTCCCTGCCCGCAGGCCAGCGGTTTTACATGGGCCGATATCAGGCTTTCCGCCTCTGGCGTTAAAATATATGATTACAGATTGCTCGTTTACCACAACGGATATTCTGTAGTTAGCGCTGAAAAATTCGCTACTGATAATGATGGCAGCGACGTATTGAACTCAGGCCTGGTCAGGATAAATCGCTATGTTATAACGGAAGGGGAAAACGATCCGGGCGTCCCTGCGTTTCAATGGAGCCTGGCGGGAAGCTACATCACCAAAGAAAAATTCAACGACGTGGACGAAGCGCTTAAAAATATTAATATGGATGAGTTTAAATGAAAGCAATTATCATGCTGGCGGCAGCGTTATTTACTGTATCTTGTCATGCCAGTAACGCTGGCGTGAATGATAATAACTATAAAGCGGCGATACAGCAGGCATTAGATAACCAGCCGCCACTTTGTCTTGGCGAGAAAATCTGGCCAGCCGTTACAAATACGCAGGGCTATAGCTGGATAAATGCAAAAATGGAGGCGTTAAAAGAGGCCGGTCTGATTACTAAAAAAACTACAGGCGGAAAAATAGACTGGCGGCTGACCACATACGGCCAAAAAGCTTTCAACCAGTCCGGTGACTTTTGCTACGGTAATTTTAAGGTTAGTAAGATAACCGATCTCAATCATCATAACGATGGCACGGTGACCGTTGATTTTACCTACCAGATAACCGCTTTACCCGCATGGGCTAAAAACAAAGCCGTCAGAGTGGCCTATACCGATCTGGATAATGACGTTATGGGGATCGGCCATGCCAGATATGAAATCGTTTTCCGAAAAGAAAATTCAGGCAAGCTGGTGGTGCTTTCTCCACCTTCGCAGCTCGATCTACTTTACTGAAGCTAATTAATCCAATGTTTTTAGCCCTTTTCTGTATGCCGAACGGCCCGAAGTTTAGTGTATATGCATTATAGCGAGTTTATCTTACGTTCCCGGACAGAGCCGCCCGAGCGGTTGATCATACGTCTGCCGTTTTTGCGAGATCGTTGTTTCATTTCTTCTCTCTTTCCTTTTCTTTGGCCCTTATGCTGCGATAATAGAAAGGTTAACCCGTTCACAGGAGCGGGCCGGCGCAGGCGGCAGATTGAGGCCGCAGCCCGGTAAGGTCAGAGGAAAGCAGTATGGAATATGAATTTTTACGCGACGTTACCGGCACGGTAAAAGTACGCATGTCGATGGGGCATGAAGCTATCGGCCACTGGTTTAATGAAGAGGCAGCGGACAATTTAGCGCTGCTGGATGAGGTAGAGGCCGCCGTCGCCGAAGTGAAAGGCAGCGAGCGCCAGTGGCAGCGCGTGGGCCGCGAATATACGATCTGGCTGGATGAAGAAGAGGTGATCGTGCGCGCCAATCTGCTCAGTATTGAAGGCGACGAGATGGAAGAGGGCATGAGCTACTACGATGAAGAGAGCCTGTGCTTCTGCGGCGTCGAGGATTTTCTGGCGGTGATTGCCGCCTATCGCGGTTTTCTTCAGGGGCGTTGATCCGCCTTCTTTGACATTTTTTAATCAATCTGGATGCTTTTATCTGCGATCGTGATCGTTTTTATTCACTTTTGATTCATTAGAATCAAACGGGGGGATAACCTTAAAACGAGGCAGGATGCTGATGAAACTGAAAAGGATGATTGAGAAAATTCCCGGCGGCATGATGGTCGTGCCGCTGGTTGCCGGAACCACCCTCAATACCTTCGCGCCACAGCTGCTGGAAATCGGCGGCTTCACCACGGCCTTGTTTAAACAGGGCGCCGCGCCGCTTATTGGCGCTTTTTTAATCTGCATGGGGGCCGGCATCGGTTTCGGCGCGGCACCTCGCGCCATTCTTCAGGGCGGCAGCATTACGCTGGTTAAGCTGCTCGTCGCGGTGGCGCTTGGGTTTGCTGTCGATAAGTTCATGGGGGCGGAAGGCGTTTGGGGGCTGAGCAGCGTAGCGATTATTGCCGCGATGAGCAATGCCAACGGCGGTCTCTATGCGGCGCTGGTCGGGGAGTTCGGCAGCGAAAGCGATATCGGCGCGATCCCGCTGATGACGTTGAGCGATGGTCCCTTTTTCACGCTGATTGCGTTGGGCGCGGCCGGTATGGCTTCCGTCCCGCTGATGGCGCTGGTTGCCGTGATCGTGCCGCTACTGGTCGGCATGATGCTGGGGAATCTTGATGCCGATATGCGGCAGTTTCTTACCGCTGGCGGGCCGCTGCTGATCCCCTTCTTCGCTTTTGCGCTGGGCACGGGGATCGATCTGGCGATGCTGATTGAAGGCGGCCTGGCTGGCGTCGCGTTGGGCCTGCTGACTACTTTTTTCGGCGGCTTTTTTAACGTTCGTATCGATCGCCTCGTTGGCGGAACGGGAATAGCAGGCGCCGCGGCCTCCAGTACGGCGGGGAACGCGGTTGCCACCCCGTTGGCAATTGCGCAAGCCGATCCTTCTCTTCTGCACGTGGCTTCCGCCGCTACGCCGCTGATTGCCGCTTCTGTGATCACCACGGCCATCCTTACCCCGTTATTTACCTCATGGATAGCCAGGCGCAACGTCCGGCAAAGCGTTGCCGCCCAAAAGGTCGAGCAATAGACAGGCTGAGGGATGCAGGGCAGGTGCACGGTTTGCCGTTAAGTTTTTGCGGCAGCAACGCAAATCCGGTGCGCCCGAGAATTATTGCAGCAGGCCGGATAAGATACGGGGATGATGTGCATCCCCATCAGGTTTACCGTTCGTAAGCGTCGTTTTTTTCCAGCGTGACGGCGGGGGCATCCACGCTAACCTGTTCAAAGCTCAGCTTATTCACGCCAGCGATTTTGCCGAACTCCTGCGCCTGCAAGGTAATATGGCTGAAGTGCAGCCGTTCGATCGGACGTTCCTCTGCGCCTTCGATAAAAAATGCGCGAGAGAAATGGTGCGGCGCGGTTAAGCGGCCGGTAACGTGAGAAACGGCAATGTTTTCTACCTGCGTGAGTCCCGCCGCGCCTTCCACGCCTTCGCTGAGTTTGCGCCAGTGCGGGGGGCTATCCTCACCCACCTGCTGGCCGTAGCTGTACTGCGGAAACCAGTTAAGCTGCATCATAAAGGGATAGCTGACGTCTTCCAGCCGCAGATGGCGCACGGTAATATTCCTGATCCAGCCGCCGCGATTACGCGCAGATTTGATGCGAAAACCGACGCCGGTGCCAAAAAAGCGGTTATGTTCAATCAGCACATTTTCGATCCCGCCGGACGTTTCGCTGCCCAGCGTAATGCCGGAGCCTTTATGCAGCTCACAGTCGCGAATAACAATATCGCTCGTCGTTTTTGCCAGTCGCTGCGCTTCCGCGCCGCGTCCCGATTTGACGCAGATATTATCGTCATTGCAGGAAACCACGCATCGTTCCACGCGAACATGCTCGCACGAATCGATATCAATGCCGTCGGTACTGGGACCGGTCGCGTTACTCACCCGCAGATCCTGTAAAAAGACCCGATGCGAATAGCAAAGATGAATATTCCAGAAGCCGGATTCGCGTGAATGAAAACCGTTCAGCTCTACCGCTTCGCTCTGGTAAACCACCACGTTGCGCGGGCGCTCGCATTCGTAATCCACTACCCAGCGCAAGCCCTGCCGACTGTATTCCGCCAGCATGCCGCCGTTTTCATCCTCGCCCCAGAATTTATGCCACCAGACCGCGCCCTGGCCGTCAATCGTGCCCTCGCCCGTGATTTTCACCGCCTGACACCGGTTGATATTAACGATCCCCGCCGGCCAGAGCATATCAATACCGGCAACGCGGGTGGCGATTTTAGGGTAATCCTCCAGGTGCTGGCTGCCGAGCAAAACCGCGCCTTCGGCCAGTTCCAGCGTCATCTCGCTTTTTAAAAACAGCGAGCCGGTAAGATAGCGTCCGGCAGGGATAAGGACGCGGTCGCCCGCCGCCGCCTGGTTGATGGCGCTTTGTATCGCGCCGGTTGTTAAGGTTGTTCCGTCAGGTACCGCACCGAAATCCAGAATATTCAGGATCGCCATGTTTTTTCCTTTCCATGCTGAATAAAAAACAGGCAGGCACTATAGCATTTCTGACCGTTGCCATATTTCCTGAGATCAAAGGAGCTGCCGTTGGCGGCAGCTGCTTGCCCTTAAAACCTCGGCTACAGCGATCCGCCGCCGCAGATCACCAGCTCCTGGCCGGTGATAGCATCGGCGGCGGGGGAGAGCAGATAGCCGACCAGCGCGGCGACCTCTTCCGGCTGGATATAACGCCCGATCGGCGGCATTTTCGGCGGCGAGCTTTCCCGTCCGGGCTGGCTTAACATCGGCGTCGCCGTTGCGCCCGGCGCGACAATATTGGCGGTAATGCCGCGCGGCGCCAGCTCCGCCGCCCAGCTTCTTACCATGCCTTTCATCGCCGATTTGGTACTGACATACTGGCTGCGTCCCGCCGCGCCGGTTGAAGTGCGGCTGCCGATCAGTACAATGCGCCCGCCCGTGGGTAGCTGCGGCGCCAGCTGATTCGCCAGCACCTCTGCTACCCGAATATGCAGTTGCCAGAGCTTTTCGCTTGTCTCCTCATCCAGATCGCCCAGCGGCGCGGCCTTCATCATGCCAGCGGCGTGAATAACCGCATCGACCGGCGGCAAGCTAACCAGCGCCCGCTTCAGCGCGGCGGTGTCAAACAGATCCACCGAAAGCGAGACGAAAGCGTCGCTGTCGCGCTTAACCAGCGTGCGGCTCAGCCCGGTTACGCGCCAGCCTTCTTCCAACAGCTTATCGGCGGTGGCGGCGCCAATGCCGGAGCTGACGCCCGTGATCAACGCGTGACGGCTCATGCGCGCGCCTCCAGCATCGCCAGCGGGATCTTAAATACCGCCTTGCGTACCGCTGCCGGTTCGCCGACCGCGCAAAGCGCCTGATGCGCTTCGCCAGGATAGAAAATCACGAAATCGCCGGGCTGCAAACGCACCGAATGCGGCAGCCAGGGGCGCTCAACGATAAACAGATCCGGCTTGCGCTCTTCCGCCTGCTGGTTACGGGCATCGGCACAGGAAAAGTGGACGATCTCTTCACCCGCCAGCAGGATCTGAATATCCAGATACTGTCGGTGAAATTCGGTATGCCGCGTTGCCGCCGGTGCGGTGCGCGTCGGACTCAGCGTGCAGAACCAGCTTTCCCCTTCCGGCTGGATGCGGCCGTCATCCCGCGCCTGTAGCGCCGCCAGATGATGTTCCGGCCTGGCAAGCAGCGCGGTAAGCACGGGCGGCAGCGTTGCCATTTTCAGCGTCGACAGATTACCGGTAATCATGGGGCCTCCTTAGCCCAGGCCTCGTCCACGCAGACGTATTTAATCGCCTGGCGGAAATAGGTGTAGGCAATATGCAGTTCGCCATTGATGCCCTGTTTGATGCTGGGATAGGAGAACTCGCGGTTCAGCTTCTGCTGCGAGTTATTGGTCATGCAGTAACCGTCGCCTTCATCCAGGTTGCGTTGCCACGGCCAGCTGCGGCCGCCGTCGGCTGAAATCGCCAGCGTCATCGGCGCGCGCGGCGCCCCCCAGAACGCCGTTTTTCCGGCGTGCGTCGCGGGCGTAACGGCAGTATCGCCTTCCTCATCCTCAATTTCATCGTAGAGGGAAAGACGCCGCTCGCTGGCGCCCTCGGCGCTCATGGCGTTAAATACCAGCGCCAGATCGCCGTTGGTCAGCGTCGTGACCTGGATTGACGAGTTATTATTCGGCAGTTCCGTCGGTTGCGGCGCCGACCAGCTTTCGCCGTTATCAACGGAACGGCTGGCGTAAATATTATCCGCCCAGCGGCTGCGAAACAGCGCCAGCAGCGAGCCATCTTTCAGCAGGGTAATATTCATATGCACGCAGCCGGTGCTTTCCGGGACGGCCACGTCGCGCCAGGTTTTACCGCAGTCAGCGGAGATTTTCACCGCGCTGGTATCCTCGTTGCCGACCCATTTTTCGCCGGGCCGCGTGGTGCAGTAGAACACCGGCAGCAGCCAGTTGCCGTTGGCTAACACCACAATCGGCTGACGAATAAAGGTGCCGGGCTTGTCCAGCAGCGTGGCGATCGGCCCCCAGCTTTTGCCGAAATCCTGCGACTGACGAAAACGCACGATGGCGGTGTCCTGATTGCCGGATTTCTGCGCCGTCCACAGCAGCCACAGCACGTTGTCGGGCGCTAAAAACAGCACCGGATTTTGCTCGGAACGGCTGCTGTCGTCGGAAAGTTTCTGCGGTTCGCTCCAGCGCTCGCTGTTTTTCGCCAGCCGCGAGCACCAGATGGAGATATCGGCAATGCCTTCCTGAGTGCCGCCAAACCAGACGCAAAGCAGATCGCCATCCGGCAAAGGCAGCAGATTAGCCGCGTGATTTTGCGGGCAGGGCGAGGGCAGCATGGCGCTGCGCAGTCGCGAGGCGTTATCCGCGCGCTGCACAAGGCCGCTGCGTTCTACGGTCAGGGTTTCACTCATCTCAGGCTCCACTTTTTTGCATACGGTTGTCGGTTTTCTTCACGCTCTGACGGCTCGGGATCATATAGTCGATAGCCATAATCACCGCTGGCGTAATCAGCGCGATATACATGTTGTTGATGCCGAAAGGATCGCCCAGCACAAACCAGACGGAGGTCATTACGCAGGCGCCAATCAGCCCCCAGTTTGCGCCGCGCGCGCTTTTAAACATCGGCAGATAGAAGGCGATGATCGCCACCACGGAAATCGACAGGCGAATGGCGCGGGTAAAGAACGAAAGCTTAAGCACTTCCGGCACGAACAGCACAAAGACCAGCGGCGCAAAGCCGATTGCCAGCGACAGCCAGCGCGTCATTTTGAATTCGCGCTCCGGCGTGGGGTTGCGGTACGGCACATAGAAATCTTTTACAATCAGCGACGCGATAGCCAGCGCCACGGTGCCGACGCTGACGAAAATCGACGCGACCAGCGAGGTGGTGACGATGCCGGCCAGCCACGGGCTCATATCCTGCAAAAATACCGGCAGCGCATAGAGGCTGTTGATCTCGGGGTGCAGATATTTCGCCGCCACGCCGATCATGGCGATAGCGATACCGATAGGCAGGCAGAAGAAAAAGGCGACCCAGGTGGCGCGTCTGGCCGCCGCCGGGCTTTTAGTGGAAGAGATCGCCTGAATCACAAACTGGGTGCAGAAGATGGAGCCAATGGTGCCAATCAGCCAGGCGACGATGGTGCTGGCGCCGACATGGCCGTCCCACGTCCAGTAAAAGGACGGCATTTTCTCGACCATCGGCGTGATGCCGCCGGTCATTTTCAGCGCCACGCCAAGAATAATCAGGATGCCGACATATTTCAGCGCGCTGTGCAGCATGGTGACCCACGCCATACCTTTCATGCCGCCAAAGGCGAAATAGAAGGTGCTGACGATAGCGGTAATAAAGGCCGCAACGGGCAGATTAACTTTTAATACGGTGGAAATAGCCGCCGCGCCGCTGACGTAATTCCCTACGTTCACCAGCAGCAGCGCATAAATCATAATAATAGAGATAATATTTTTGGTGGTGCTGCCGTACTTTTCCGCTATCGCGCCGGAAATAGTAATCTTGCCGGTATTATAGATACGCTTGACCAGCAGCAGCCCGAAAATGGGAAAGCCAATTGCCGCGCCGATGACCGACCAGGAAGCGGCAAAACCATCCTCAAAGGCGGCCTGCGCCGTGCCGATGGTGGATTTGGCGCCGATATATTCTGACATCAGCATAATACCCACGATAAAAGCGGGCATAGCGCGCGACCCTTCCATAAAGTCGCCGGAGCTTTTACTTCTTAAGCGGTAAGTCAGCCAGGTGGTAAATAAAATATAGGCGACCACCATACAGATAATAATCAACGTGCCTTCAGTAGAAAACGCTTTCATTGTGATGCCTCACTATGAGCAGACGCGGCGGCCTTGCGGCTCTTTTCACGCCTTTGTAGGGTTAAGCGCCTGATGCGACGCCTGCGGTAATGGTCGGGTTACCGGGTGTACTGATTAACAATCTGGCGAATACGCTGCTCTTCTTCGGCGCTGAAGCGCACGGCATAGCGGCTTTCGCCTACGTCATAGCCCATCAGCGCCACGGCTTTTTTCACCGCCGCTGGCGAGAAGGCGACGCTGTAAAGGTCGGTGCGCAGACCGGTCACGTTTTCCTGCGCGCGGCGCGACCCCTCGATATCGCCGTCGTTAAAACGCGCCCAGATGGCGTTGATCTCTTTCGGCGCGACGTTGGCCAGCCCGGAGATGCAGGCGGCGCAGCCGTCAACAAAGCCCTGATGGATCAGCGAGTCCGGGCCGTTCAGCACGCTGAAATTTTCCGTGCCCTGCGCCGCCTGCAAAAAGCCGCTCAGGCTCTCATAACTGCCCGCGCTGTCTTTGATGCCAACGATATTGGGATGCGCGGCCAGTTTGCGCACCGTCTGCGGCTGGAGCGTGTTGCCGGTGCGGGCCGGAATGTTATACAGAAAGACCGGCACCTCCAGCGCGTCGGCGACCGCCTCGTAATGGGCGATCAGCTCCTCCTGTTTTAGCGGCACGAAGTAAGGCGTGATAACCGAAACGGCATCCACGCCCAGTCTGGCGACCTGCTTGCCCAGGCGAATGGTTTCGCGGGTGGAGATTTCGCCCACGTGCGCCACCAGCGGCGCTTTGCCCGCGACTTCCTCCACGCAGGTGGCGGTGACCGCCAGCTTTTCCTGCTCGTTAAGCACAAAAAACTCGCCGTTGGTGCCGCCGCAAAAAATACCGTTGCCAGCGGCAAGCTGGCGCTGGATCTGCTGGCGCATCGCCTGCTCGCAGTAGTCGCCGTCAGCGGTAAAAGGGGTGACGATGGCGGTCAGTACGCCGGTGATTGTGTTCATCATGGCCTCATTATTCGTTTAGTGATTCAGGGTCGGAAACAGGGTCAGATAGACCTCGCGGACGTCGTCGGCGCTGACCGCACACGGCACGTTTTTCATCAGGCGCTGCACGTCCAGCGCGGCCTCGACCAGATAAGGCAGATGCTCAGCGTTGATGCCCAGCTCGTCCAGGCTGGCAGGCAGCTTCAGGCGCTTCACCAGCGCGGCGAAATAGTCAACCAGCGCCACGGACTTCGCTTCTTCGCTCAGCGAGGCGTCAGCGTCCGGCAGCAGGTCGTAAGCCTGGGCGAACTTGCTGACCGCCGCAGGACGGACAAAACGCATACACGGTGCCAGCAAAATGGCGTTCGCCACGCCGTGCGGCAGGTGATATTTGCCGCCCAGCGGATAGGACATGGCGTGCACCAGGTGCGTACCGGCATGGGCAATGGCCGCGCCGCCGTAATACGATGCCCAGAGCATATCCAGACGCGCCGCCAGGTTATCCGGCTCCGCAATCGTCTTTTCCAGGCTGGCGAACAGCTTTTTCATGCCGATCAGCGCGTAGTTGTCGCTGACCGGATTGGCGACGGTGGCGGTGAAGCACTCAATCAGATGGCAAAGCGCATCGATGCCGGTGGAAGAGGCGATATGCGCGGGCATACTGGTGGTCAGCTCGGGCGCCAGCACCACGTAATCCGGCAGCATCACCGGCGAGATAATGCCGACCTTGGTTTCTTTCTCCGGGATAGCGAGGATCGCGTTTGGCGTGGCTTCGGAACCCGTGCCTGCGGTCGTTGGGATCAGCAGCGAGGCCGTGCGGCGCAGCGGTTTTTCACCGGCCAGCAGCGCTTCCAGCGAAGGCGCGTCCTCAACGCAGAGCACGGAAAGCAGTTTGGCGACGTCCAGCACGCTGCCGCCGCCGACGCCAGCCACCATATCCACCTTTTTCCCCGGCAGCGACGCCACTATCGCCGCCACGTCATGCTGGCTCGGCTCCGGCGGCACGCTGTCCACAATGCTCAGCGTCGCTCTGCTGCCAATCTGTTGGATCAGCGTTTGCACCGCCGGAATGCCGACAATGTTTTTATCCGTCACCAGCAGCACGTGCCGATGGTTTTGCAACAGATAGCCGATGTCGCTAAGCGCCTGGTAACCAGCAATCACGGTGCTGTTAATGGTCATAAGTCCTGTCCTGGCTGAGGGTGAATTGATTACATTTGGTCATTAACCTGCTCATTCGCGGCAGGCAGGAGGAATTTATAGGGCAAATTGATTTTGATTAATTTGACCGTGCTCACATATAATCAATTGTGATTGAATATAATCACTCCCAATGAAAACCGGCTTGTCGAACTTAGGGAGTGATGAAGATGCGCACAAAATGGAAGATGCCTGTGCTGGTGATTGCGGATGACTTTACCGGCGCGAACGATGCCGGGGTCGGGCTTGCCAACGTCGGCGCGCGGGTTCATGTGCTGTTTGATGCGGCCACGCCCACCGTGGAACAGGCCGATGCCTGGGTCGTCAATACCGACAGCCGGGCGACCAGCGCGGAACAGGCCGCCCGGCGTACCGCTGCGGCGATAGCGGGCAGAAGGGATGTGGCCCGCGACGGCTGGCTGTTTAAAAAAATCGACTCGACGCTGCGCGGCAATCCCGGCGCGGAAATCGAAGCGGCTTTACTGGCAGGCGATAAACGCGTGGCGCTGATAGCGCCAGCGGTGCCCGCGCTGGGCCGTACCACCGTAGAAGGCTGCTGCTATATCGATGGCCGCCTGCTGACGGAAACGGAATATGCCAGCGATCCTAAAACGCCGGTAAGCAGTGCCAGCATAGCGGCGCGCCTTGGCGAGCAAACCACGCTGCCGGTTGGCCTGATCCCGCTGTCGGCGCAGGCGGATCTGCGGCAACGCATCGAAGCGGCTATTGCTGACGGCAAGCGGCTGATCGTGCTGGATGCGCAAACGGACGCCGATCTGCAACGCATCATGCAGGCGGCGGACGAGCTGGACGAGCGCCCTTTGCTGGTGGGCGCCGCCGGGCTGAGCGACGCGCTGGGCAGGCGGCTGACGAGGCTGGCGCCGGGCGGGATGGCAGGCTCGCCCGCTCCGGTAAAGGCCGGGCTGGCGGTTATAGGATCGATGAGTGAAGTCGCGCAGCGGCAGATAACGCAGCTGATGCAGCAAAAGGCAATCCGGCTGATCGATGTGGATATCAGTCAGCTTTTTAGCGGCGGCGCGCCGGGACAGCGCTGGCGACAGGCGGTGACGGAGGCGCTACAGCAGGGCCGACACTGCGTGATCCGCACCTGCCAGCAGGCGGAGCAGCGTCAGGCTATCGCCTCGCTGTGCGAACGGCTCGATCTCAGCCGCCAGCAGCTTGGCGAACAGATTTGCGCTTATCTGGCGGAACTGACCGCCGACGTGCTGTGCGACGTTACGCCTTCAGCGCTTTATCTCTCCGGCGGCGACGTGGCGATAGCGGTGGCGCGCGGGCTGGGCGCGCAGGGCTTTCAGATTTCAGGGCAGGTGGCGGGCTGCGTGCCTTACGGCCATCTGCTGCAAGGTAACGACAACCTGCTGGTGCTTACCAAGGCTGGCGGTTTTGGTGATGAAAACACCCTGGTAGAAGTTTTTCGTTTTATTGAGGAGAAGGCGAGTGAGTAAAATTATTGCGGTTACCATGGGCGATCCGGCGGGTATTGGCCCGGAAATAATCATCAAATCCCTGGCGGAGGGCGAGCTTTCCGGCGCGCCTGCGGTGGTAGTGGGCTGCGCCAGCACGCTGCGGCGGATTATGACGATGGGCATTACGCCGCAGGCGGAGCTGCGGATAGTTAACAGCGTGGCCGAAGCGCGCTTTGCGCCGGGCATTATTAACGTTATCGACGAGCCGCTGGCCGATCCTGATGCGTTAAAGCCCGGCGTGGTGCAGGTAGCCGCAGGCGATTTGGCCTACCGCTGCGTGAAGCGCGCAACCGAGCTGGCGCTGGCGGGCGAAGTGCAGGCTATCGCCACCGCGCCGCTGAATAAAGAAGCGCTGCATTCGGCGGGCCATCTCTATCCCGGCCATACCGAGCTGCTGGCGAAGCTGACCGACAGCAAAAACTACGCAATGGTGCTTTATACCGATCGCCTGAAGGTGATCCACGTCACCACGCATATCGCGCTGCGTAAGTTCCTGGATACGCTCAGCCGCGAGCGGGTGGAGACGGTGATCGGCATGGCGGAAACCTTCCTCAGGCGCGTCGGCTATGATAAGCCGCGCATCGCGGTGGCGGGCGTTAATCCGCACGCGGGCGAAAACGGGCTGTTCGGCGGCGAGGAGATCGCCATCGTCGGCCCGGCCATAGAAGCCATGAAAGCGCAGGGCGTCAACGCCTTCGGCCCGTGCCCGCCGGATACAGTGTTTTTGCAGTGTTATGAAGGCCAGTACGACATCGTGGTGGCGATGTACCACGATCAGGGGCATATTCCGCTTAAGCTGCTGGGCTTTTACGACGGCGTGAATATTACCGCTGGCCTGCCGTTTATCCGCACCTCGGCCGACCACGGCACGGCGTTTGATATTGCCTGGACAGGTAAAGCGAAGTCTGAGAGCATGGCGATTTCCATTCAGCTAGCGATGCAGCTTGCATAAGGACCTATGAAGGGACAAAGTCGCCTGGACCAGATCATGGACTATCTGAAAAGCCATAATCTGGTGACTGTCGATCAGCTGGTGGCGGCGATTTCCGCGTCGCCGGCTACGATCCGACGGGATCTGATCAAACTGGATCGGGAAGGGGTCATCAGCCGGACGCACGGCGGCGTGACCCTTAACCGCTTTATTCCCGCTCAGCCCACCACGCTGGAAAAAATGCAGCGTCATCTCACGGAAAAACAGGCTATCGCCCTGGCGGCGGCCAGCCTGGTGAAAGCCAACGACGCGGTGGTGCTGGATGCCGGGACGACCATGCTGGAACTGGCGCGTCAGCTGACGCATCTGCCGCTGCGGGTGATCACCGCCGACCTGCATATCGCGCTGTTTCTGTCGGAGTTCAGGCAGATTGAGGTGACGATTATCGGCGGGCGCATCGACGACTCCAGCCAGTCCTGCATTGGCGAGCACGGGCGCAGGCTGCTGCGGAATATCTACCCGGACGTCGCGTTTGTCAGCTGTAACTCGTGGAGCCTGGAGAAGGGCATTACCACGCCGACCGAAGAAAAAGCGGGGCTGAAAGAGGATTTGCTGATCAACGCGCGACGCAGGGTGCTGTTAGCGGACAGCAGCAAATATGGTTCCTGGTCGCTGTTCTGCGCCACGCCGCTGCAAAGCCTGACCGATATCATTACCGACGAGCTGCTGGGCGAGCAGGAAGTGAAGGCGCTGAGCGGGCAGCCGTTTACGCTGACGCTGGCGAAACCCTGAGCAAAACGGGCCGCCCGCAGGCCGCCCGTGGTAGAGACCAGCTTCTTACAGCGTTTTAAAGCCTACAGAAGGAATATTGCGGCCGTAGTAAATTTCCCGCATCTCTTTCCACAGCAGGTCGGTAATGCGCTTGTGCTCCTGCGGTGTCAGATCTTCCGGGCGGGTATTGAAAAGATAATGTTTTAAATCAAACTCTTTCAGCAGCATCTTGGTATGGAAGATGTTCTCCTGATAGACGTTGACGTCCATCATGTCGTACATCGACTTCATATCTTCCGACATAAAATTCTGAATCGAGTTGATCTCGTGATCGATAAAGTGCTTCACGCCGTTCACGTCGCGGGTAAAGCCGCGCACGCGATAGTCGATGGTGACGATATCCGATTCCAGCTGGTGGATCAGATAGTTCAGCGCTTTCAGTGGCGAAATCACGCCGCAGGTCGACACCTCAATATCCGCGCGGAAGGTGCAGAGTCCGCCTTCCGGGTGGCTCTCCGGATAGGTATGCACGCAGATATGGCTTTTATCCAGGTGCGCGACCACCGAACCCGGCAGCGGGCCAGGATGCTCCGACTTATCGATATCTTTCGGATCGATCGGCTCTTCGCTCACCAGAATGGTGACGCTGGCGCCCTGTGGCTCATAGTCCTGGCGCGCAATATTCAGCACGTTAGCGCCGATAATCGAGCAGGTTTCGCTAAGGATCTCCGTCAGACGGTTGGCATTGTACTGCTCATCAATGTACGCAATGTAGCCGTCACGCTCCGCATCGGTATTCGCGTAACAGATATCGTAGATACAAAAACTCAGGCTTTTCGTCAGGTTGTTGAAGCCATGTAGTTTAAGCTTTTGCAATTTCGTTCACCCCCTTAAAATGCCCGGCTGGTCAGCCAGCGCATTCAACAGATATTGCGGCAGGGCAAAGCTGCCGGTGTGGATCGCCGGATTGTAATAGCGACAGGTCAGGCCGGCCTGCTGATAACGCGCCGCAAGCGTGGCCGTATCCAGCTGGCGCAGCGCCGGGTTGTCGCTTGCCCAGGCAAAGGTCATGATGCCGCCGTAATAGGTCGGTACGGCCGCCTGGTAAAAGCTGACGTCGCGGAAATAGTGGCTCAGCTTGCGATGGCTGTTGACCGCTTCGTCCTGCTGCAGGAAGCAGACGCCATTCTGCGCCACAAAAATGCCGTTTTCATTGAGGCAGCGCCGGCATCCTTCATAAAATTCCGAGGTAAACAGACTTTCGCCCGGCCCAATCGGATCGGTGCAGTCAGAAATAATGACGTCGAATTTTTCATTGCACTGGCGCACGAAATTGACGCCGTCATCGATTACCAGCCTGAAGCGCGGATCTTCATAAGCCCCCGCATTATGATTCGGCAGATACTCTTTGCAGAACGTCACCACGCCCGCGTCGATTTCTACCATCGTAATCTGTTCAATGTTTTGATGACGGCTGACTTCACGCAGCATTGCGCCGTCGCCGCCGCCGATAATCAGCACGCGCTTCGCCGCGCCGTGCGCCAGCAGCGGCACGTGGGTCATCATCTCGTGATAGATAAATTCATCGCGCTCGGTGGTTTGCACCACGCCGTCCAGCGCCATCACCCGACCCAGCTCGGCGTTTTCAAAGATAACCAGATCCTGATGTCCGGTTTGTTCGCGGTATAAAATTTTATCGACAGCAAAATACTGCCCAAAACCGGTATGAAGCGTTTCATACCACATCTCTTTTTCGGCCATGGTACGGCTCTCCTGGTTGTAGCAGCCACGAAAAATGGGCGCGATATGATAGCCAACTCTGACCGTGCTTGCACGGTCAAACTGGCGGCGGAAAACGGCGGGGGTTACTTCACGTAGGCAAGCAGGCTGAGCGAATCGCGGGCCAGTGATTTGCATTTGGTGTCGTTGGGCACGGCGATGCCGCTTAAATCGCGATAGCTGTCCGCGCCCAGCGATTTCATATTAAAGCTGCTGTAGTTGCTCAGATCCCAGCGGTTCTGCCGGGCGAAAAAGACCAGCGCGCGACGGATCTGTCCGTCCGGAAGATCCTGATAGCCGCAGTCATTTTTCAGGTAAACAAAAACAGCGGTCAGATCCGCCAGATCTTCCGCTTCCGACTCGCTCAGCGCAAAACTTGTCGATGAGAAGCCAAACAGGCCCAGTAACAACAGAGCCTTGATGCTTTTCTTCATAACTGTACTCAAAGGGTGTCAATACTCTGACGTTAGCACAGTTACCGTCGGCCGACAGTCAATTTCAGCAGAGAAATGTCCGTAAAACGCAATTTTCCAGCAGGGCGCGGTGAAACTTGACCTTCCCTTGGGGGAAGGGTTTATGCTGCAGGCAATAAATAAGAGCCGGGTCGAGGAAGACTGATGCAACGTCGTGATTTTATAAAGCTGAGCACCGCGCTGGGCGCGGCCAGCGCACTACCCCTGTGGAGCCGATCGCTGATGGCCGCGCAGCCACGTCCCGCGCTGCCCATTCCGGCCTTATTAACGCCGGATGCGCGTGGCGAGATGACCGTAACGGCGCAGCAGGGCAGCACCCGCTGGCTGGATAAAGCGGTGCCGACCTGGGGCTATAACGGCAGCCTGCTCGGCCCGGCGATCCAGCTGGAGCGCGGCAAGCCGGTCACCATCAACCTGCGCAATCAGCTGCCGGAAGCCACCACGGTTCACTGGCACGGGCTGGAGCTGCCTGGCGGCGTAGACGGCGGCCCGCAGGCGCAGATTGCCCCCGGCGCCACGCGCACCGTCAGCTTTACCCCCGATCAGCCCGGCGCGACCTGCTGGTTCCATCCTCATCAGCATGGCCGCTCCGGCTATCAGGTCGCCCAGGGCCTGGCCGGTCTGGTTATCCTGAAAGACGACGCAACGGAGAAACTGCTGCTGCCGAAAATCTGGGGCATCGACGATATTCCGGTGATCCTCCAGGATAAAAAACTGTCGGCGGACGGCAGCAAAATTGACTACGAGCTGGACGTGATGAGCGCTGCCGTGGGCTGGTTTGGCAATACAATGCTGACCAACGGCGCGATTTATCCGCAACACGCCGTGCCGCGCGGCTGGCTGCGGCTGCGGCTGCTCAACGGCTGTAACGCCCGCTCGCTGAATATTGCCGCCAGCGATCGGCGCCCGCTTTATGTGATTGGCGGCGACGGCGGCCTGCTGAGCGAGCCGGTAAAAGTGACCGAGCTGTCGATGATGCCGGGCGAGCGCTTTGAGGTGCTGGTCGACACGCTGGACGGCAAGCCGTTTGATTTGCAGACGCTGCCGGTGCGGCAGATGGGCATGTCGCTGGCGCCTTTCAACCAGCCGCTGCCGCTGCTGAGCATTCAGCCGCTCCGGGTGATGGCCAGCGGATCGCTGCCGGATAAGCTGGTGGACGTGCCGCCGCTGCCCGCCCAGGCCAACCTGAAAACTCGCTGGCTACAGCTGTCGATGGATCCCGAGCTGGATCGTCGCGGCATGGTGGCATTGATGCAAAGATACGGCCACGCGGCGATGGCCGGTATGAGCGGCGATGCGCACGACGGCGAGGACACGGGCGTAGACCACGCGGCAATGCCGGGAATGCAGGGCCACGCTATGGACGGCGGCGCAGACCACGCGATGGCGCATCAGCAGCCTGAGCAGTACGATTTTCATAACGGCAATAAGATCAACGGGGTCGCTTTTGATATGACCAAACCCGCTTTCGATGTAAAGCAGGGCGTGACGGAAAAGTGGACGATTTCCGGCGAGGGCGACGAGATGCTGCATCCATTCCATATTCACGGCACGCAGTTTCGTATTATCTCTGAAAACGGCAAGCCGCCAGCGCCGCACCGCAGCGGCTGGAAAGACACGGTTCGGGTGGAAGGCTGGCGCAGCGAAGTGCTGGTGCGCTTTGACCATCTGGCGGACAAAGAGCGGGCCTATATGGCGCACTGTCATCTGCTGGAGCACGAAGATACCGGCATGATGCTTGGCTTTACGGTCAGTGCGTAGCGGCTGACGGACGGCACCCTTTTTTTGGTGGCTTGCTTAAGTGATTGATTTTTAATGCACTGAATCACGTGGCTGAAAAAAGGGTTTTTACAGGGCTAAGGTCAATTTCGCTGAAAAAATATTGGGTTAAGCTAAAGATGCAACTGTTCACTGCCGTACAGGCAGCTTAGAAAAGCTGCACGGTGCGCGGTCTTCCGTCATCGGGGTTCACTGCCGTACAGGCAGCTTAGAAAAAACGAGGCCTGCGGCGTTGTGGTGCAAATTGGTTCACTGCCGTACAGGCAGCTTAGAAAAATCAGCCGGACAAACCGACGGCACCTATGGTGTTCACTGCCGTACAGGCAGCTTAGAAAAACTTCCCGAGGTTGAACAAGAACGCTTTATAGTTCACTGCCGTACAGGCAGCTTAGAAAGGCGAGGTAATTCTGATGATCAAGAGGAAAAAGTTCACTGCCGTACAGGCAGCTTAGAAAATCTTGCGGACAGGGACCGGGCCTGTATGGCGCACTGTCATCTGCTGGAGCATGAAGATACCGGTATGATGCCTGGCTTTACGGTCAGCGCGTAGCGGCGAGGCGGAGGCCGTTGTTTTCACAGCATTGCCGACCGCGCGAGCCTTTCGACCGCTGTCGGCAATGCCGCTCCCGGTTACGGCTGGGTAATATTTAGCGCATCATAATTTTTACGGCGATAGTTCAGCACCGAGAAGCCCCAGGCAGCGACGAAAATTGCCACGCAGAGGTAGCCGACGCTGCCCATATTGCCGTTCAGATTGTTGACGATTGTCCATATCCCGCCGTGTAAATCGAGCTTATCCGCCAGTAATCCCAGCGCTTCCAGTCCGCCGATCAGCAAGGCAATCAGCACGCTGGTCGCCGTAATCATCATATTGTAGTAGAGCTTGCGTACCGGCTGCTTAAACGCCCAGCCATAGGCGCCCACCATCATAAAATTGTCCAGGGAATCCACCAGCGCCATGCCGCTGGCGAACAGCGCCGGGAACACCAGAATGCTCCAGACCGACATCCCGCTGGAAGCGCCTGCCGCAGAGAGGCCCAGCAGGCCGATCTCCGTAGCCGTATCAAAGCCCAGACCGAACAAAAAACCCACCAGATACATCTGCCAGCTTTTATTAACCAGGGTAAAGGCGCGGCCAAACAGCCTGCTCATTACAGCGCCCGGCAGGGGAGGCCGATCGCTGAAGGTTTTTCTCTGTTTCGCCTGCTGAAAACGGTGATAAACATCACGCAGGATCAGCGTATTCAGCAGCGCCATCAGCAACAAAAACAGCGCGGAAACCAGCGTGCCGATAACGCTGCCATAGTGATGCAGCCAGCTGATTTCGCTGCCGGAGAGCAGAGCGGCGGCGGCAATCGCCACGCACGCCAGCACCACGATGCTGGAATGGCCGAGAGAGAAAAACGCGCCGACCGCCACAGGCCGCTGATTTTGCTGCATCAGTTTACGGGTGACGTTATCAATGGCGGCGATGTGGTCAGCGTCTACCGCATGGCGCAGGCCGTAACCATAGGCAAGCACGGCCGCCGCAATCAGCGTGGCATGGTGGCGGAAAAGCACCAGCGCCCAGCCCCAGGCCAGCAGATTGGCCATCAGCAGGGCGCTTAACAGCCAGAAAGCCCGGCGATGAGTACAAAAAAAAGCAGAGTTAGTCATAACAATCCCTGGTAACAGTATGAGGAGCCGCGTTGTGCAAGCGGGCGCAGGCAATAACGGCCTGGCCCAGCGCCAGCCCGCCGTCGCCAGCGGGAATATGCTGCGGCATCAGCACATGAAGAGGCGATAAATAGCGTTGTAAAAGCTGGCGCAGCAGGCGCGATTGCAGGACGCCGCCGCCAGCCGCGACGGTATCCAGACCCGTTTGTCCGGCATGATAATGGGCGAGGGCGGCAAATCCCCGCGCCAGCGCGTCATGGAAGGCAAACGCGCGCGCCGCAGGGGCTGCCTGCCAGTCCAGCCATTGCTGCCAGAACACCGCCAGGTCCAGCCGCGTGCCCGTTGCCGTATGGCGCAGCGGCAGCGTAACGGGATGCGCTATGTCTGCTGCCTGCCTGGCCAGAACCTCCAGGCGGCAGGCGGCTTCTCCTTCCCAACTAAGCACGGCAGGCGCGCAGCCGAGCACGGCGGCTATCGCGTCAAACAACCGGCCGCAGGAAGAAGCCAAAGGGGAGTTAACGCCAGCGGCCACCGCGCGCGCAAGCGGCTGCCAGGGCTTGCCCAGCAGCGCCTTAGACTCTGGCCGCTGCTGCCAGTCCGGGACAAAGGCCAGCCAGTGCGCCAACAGGTTGCGCCAGGGTTCCCGCGCGGCACGGTCGCCGCCCGGCAGCGCGACGGCGGGCAACCCTCCCAGATGCTGACAGCGGTGATAGTCTGCCAGCAGGCATTCACCGCCCCAGAGCGCGCCGTTTTCGCCGTAGCCCAGCCCGTCCAGCGCCAGGCCGATGACCGGGCCGTGCGCCAGCGGCCGGCGATGTTCCGCCAGGCAGGCGGCGATATGCGCATGATGATGAAGCACCTCCAGCACCGGCCGTTCGCTCTGCTGGCTGCCGACGTAAGCAGGATGCGCATCCTGCACGATCGTTGTAGGCGTGCAGTTATACAGCTGCTGAAAATGGGTAACGGCCTGCTGCCGCTGGCACGCAATATCGCTGTTTGCCAGCGATCCGAAATGCGTGCTGAGCATAGCCCGATCGCCCTGCACCAGGCAGAAGGTGTTTTTCAGGTCGCCGCCCATCGCCAGCAGCGGCGAGCGGGCCGTCAGGCCGGGAGGAAGCGTGACGGCATCCGGCACATAGCCTCGGGCGCGGCGCAGTATTTCCAATCCCTGCGGCCCCAGACGAACCAGAGAGTCATCGGCGCGCTGGATGATATCGCGGTCGTGCAGCAGCCAGATATCGGCAATGCCAGCAAGCTGGCTCAGCGCCTCTTCGTTGGTCAGCGCCGGCGCGCGGTCGGCGCCGTTGCCGGAAGTCATCACCAGCGGCACCCGGCAGGCCTGCATCAGCAGATGGTGCAGCGGCGTAAAAGGCAGCATCAGCCCCGTTTCATCCAGCCCCGGCGCAACGGCTGCGCACAGCGGCGACGTCGCGTTTTTTTCCGTGAGCACAATGGGCGCGGCGGCAGACAGCATCAGCGCCTGTCGCGCCCGATCGCTCTTGCCGCAGCGCGCCAGCCAGCCGATGCCCGGCAGCATCACCGCCAGCGGTTTGGCCGGTCGCCGTTTGCGCTGGCGCAGACGCATAACGGCCTGCTGCTGGGTAGCATCGCAGGCAAGATGAAAGCCGCCCAGCCCTTTGATCGCCACAATTTTGCCCGCAAGTAGCGCTGCTGTGGCATAGTCAATCGCGGCGCTTTCCCGTGCCAGCGTGGTGCCATCCTGCCCGGTGGCAAAGAGCTGCGGCCCACAGTGCGGGCAGGCGACAGGCTGGGCATGAAAGCGGCGGTCGGCCGGATCCTGATACTCCCGGCGACAGGCGGGACAAAGGCGAAATGCCGCCATGCTGGTGCCTGAGCGGTCATAGGGCATGGTGCGGATGAGCGTAAAGCGCGGGCCGCAGTGGGTACAGTTAGTAAAGGCATAGCCTGAACGACGGTTGCCCGCGTGCAGCACCTCCTCCAGACAGTCGGGGCAGGTTGCCGCATCGGGGGCAACCTGGGTCATCATCCGGCCCTGACGGGTTTCCGCAATGGTAAAATCCTGCGGCGGAGACGGCCAGGCATAAGGCTGGACGCTGAGGCTGTCGATACGCGCCAGCGGCGGCGGCTCGTGCCGTAGTCGTTCGATAAAGAGCGGAATGGCGGCAGACTGAAGCAGGCGTATTTCCACGCCCGCGCTGTCGTTGCAGACTTCGCCGCGTAGCCGTAGCCGCCTGGCTAACTGCCAGACAAAAGGCCGAAAGCCGACGCCCTGCACTTTGCCGCTGACGCGCACGGACACTCCTGAATCGGACATAGTCAGCTCCTGAAGGACCGGGCTGCCCGGTCCTGGATCGGATTAGCCTGAACCCTTGCGGAAGGAATGCGGGATGTCATATCCACCTGGCTCCCGTTCCGCGTTGGCGCAGAACTTAAGCGGTTACGGCAATCGGGATCGCATCGTCCACGGCGCTGCGCAGGCGCGCTTTCATCTCGCTGTAGGTTTGACGCGCGTAGTTCTCCGCCCACGACTGATCGGCAATCCGCTCCACCTTTACCGCGCAGTATTTGGTTTCCGGCGTTTTAGAAATGGGGTCAAGGTTTTCCTGAGTCAGTTCGTTGCAGGCACCAATCCACCATTGATAGGTCATATACACTGCGCCAACGTTAATACGCTCGTTGTGATTAGCGCGTGAAATCACTTTACCGCGGCGCGAGGCGACCCAAACCAGTTGCCCATCGCGTATGCCCAGCGCCTGCGCATCCTGCGGATTGATCTGCACAAAACCCGGCTCATCCGCCAGCGTTTGCAGCGCGGAACAGTTGCCGGTCATTGAGCGGCAGGAGTAGTGGCCGACCTCGCGCACGGTACAGAGCACCAGCGGATAATCTGCGTCCGGCACCTCGGCCGGCGCGCGCCACGGCGCGGCAAAAAGCTGGCCTTTGCCGGTTGGCGTGGTGAAACGATTGTCCTGATAGAGATAAGGCGTACCGGGGCTGTCCAGCGTGGTGCAGGGCCACTGCACGTGTCCCAGCGTGCCCATTTTTTCATAGGTAGCGCCGTAGAACAGCGGACAGAGTTCGCGCATTTCATCCCAGATTTGCTGGTTATCGTTGTAATGCATCGGATAGCCGAGTTCCGTTGCCAGCAGGCTGATAATTTCCCAGTCACGCTTAACGTTATCTTTGGGTTCGATAGCTTTTTCAAAGCGCTGAAAGCCGCGATCGGCGCAGGAGAATACGCCGCCGTGTTCGCCCCAGGAGGTGGCGGGTAAAATGACGTCAGCCTGCTCGGCGGTTTTGGTCATAAAGATATCCTGCACCACCACAAAATCCAGCGCCTCAAACCCCTTGCGCACCAGGCTTAAATCGGCTTCGGTCTGTAGCGGATCTTCCCCCATGATGTAGTAGGCTTTGACTTGCCCTTCCAGCGCCAGGTGCGGGATCTCGGTAATGCGATGGCCGATTTCCGCATCCATCCGCTCGACGTCAATACCCCAGGCTGCGGCAAATTTTGCCCGGACCTGCGGATCGGTCACCGACTGATAGCCAGGGAACTCATTCGGCAGCACGCCCATATCGCAGGCGCCCTGCACGTTGTTTTGCCCGCGCACCGGGCCGACGCCCACGCCCGGACGGCCCAGATTGCCGGTCAGCAGCGCCAGGCCAGCGAGGCCTTTCACCACGTCGACAGCCTGACCAAACTGCGTCACGCCCATCCCCCACATAATGGTCGCGGAGGGCGCAGCAGCAAAGGTGCGCATAGCCTGACGGATTTGCTGAGCGGACACGCCGGTCTGTTCGGCAACCGCTTCCGGCGAATAGTCGGCCAGCTGGCGACGGTACTCGTCAAATCCTTCCGTATATTTCGCCACGTAGTCACGATCGTAGAGATCTTCTTCGATCAGCACGTAGGCAAAGGCGTTAACCAGCGCCATATTGCAGCCGTTTTTGATTTGCAGATGCTGGTCGGCGATACGGGCGGTTTCGATGCGGCGGGGATCGCAGACAATGATCTGCGCGCCTTTTTCTTTGGCTTTTATTACGCGGCGGGCCACGATAGGGTGGGAATCCGCACAGTTATAGCCGATCACCAGCAGGCATTTGGAATTTTCAATATCGTTGATGGAATTGCTCATGGCGCCGTTGCCGAGCGTGGCCTGTAAACCGGCCACCGACGGGCCATGACAAACGCGGGCGCAGCAGTCGACATTATTGGTGCCGATCACCGCGCGGGCAAACTTCTGCATGACATAGTTGGTTTCGTTGCCCGTACCGCGAGAAGAGCCGGTATGCATAATCGCGCGCGGGCCGTGCTTCTCTTTTATTTCTTTCAGGCGCTTAGCGGTATAGCGGATAGCTTCATCCCAGCTGACTACTTCGAATTTCCCGCCCTTCTGGCGGCGGATCATCGGCTGCGTCAGGCGCGGCGTCAGCAGTTTAGTGTCGTTGAGAAAATCCCAGCCATAGTAGCCTTTCAGGCACAGCTCGCCCTGATTGGTTACGCCATCGGCGGCTTCGGCACGGAGAATTTTATTGTTTTCCACGACCAGGTTCAGCTTGCATCCGGCCCCACAGTAAGGACAGACGGTGGTGACTTTTTTCATCTTATTTTTCCTCTTTCCGGGGTTAAAACAGCAGGCCGGAAGTGCTGGCAAGCGCCGCACGGCGGCGTTTTTCTACGTTCATTTCCTTGAGCCGATCGCGGTCAACGGTCAGCAAGGCCTTGGTCGGACAGACTTCCTGACAGGCTGGGCCTTCTGCACGGCCCTGACACAGATCGCATTTATGCGCTTCGGCTTTATCTGCGACGGCGGTCATCGCCGCCGCGTTCTGACGAAAAAGGGGTTTGACCACGACCTCCATCGCGCCATAAGGGCAGGCGACGACGCAGGTTTTGCAGCCAATGCAGTGCTCCTGCATTACCTGGATTGCGTCGCCGCTGCGCACGATTGCGCCGTTCGGACAGACGTTGGCGCAGGGGGCATCTTCACACTGGCGGCACAGCACCGGCGTACTGAGGTTGACGCTTTTGATCACATGCAAACGCGGCGTGAAGGTGGTGGTATTGAGCTGCGAGATATCCTGCGACAAGCTGTGAGCCATCACGCAGGCGATTTCACAGGTACGGCAGCCGATACATTTTTGGGGATCGGCAATGATGAACCGGTTCATCTGAATCTCCTGATTCCATTAAATAAGCGGCCGACGGATCCCGGCCTTATGGCGGAGGTAATGCATAAAGCGTTCCAGCCAGAGGGTTTATTTTTTCTTATTTATTTTCAATGCGTTAATAAGGGTTCGTGGGGAGTGACTGTGGTCTGTCGGCCGTATCGTCATTTTCCCGACACTTATGTCATGTTGGCCTCGGGCGAAAAGGCGCGATGCCCAGGCCCGTCTCCAGCAGAGGAAGCCGCTGATAAAGCTCGCCAACCGCCCGCTCGACCGCTGGGCTAAGGGGATAGTAAAAAGCCACCACATCGGGCTGGATGCCGACAAAGGTAATCTGCGGAATAGCTTCCCGTAGCTGCTGAATTAAAAAGCTGAGCGGCAGCGTGTGGGTGGTCATCACGAACATTTCGGCGATATCGCTTTCGTCGATAAGGCGCATTTCGCCGGGAGCCAGCCCCATGTCGGTGGCGTCCACAATCACCAGGCGATCGGGCCGCTGCTCGCGCAGGTAGCCAATATCGTTTTCCGGCGCGGCTCCGCCATCCACCACCGTCCAGCCGGGCAAAGGGGCGGCGGCGCAAAGTTCGGCCAGGCGTGGCCCGGCGCCGTCGTCGCCCATCATGCTGTTGCCCACGCATAACAGCGCGTAGCGGGAAGAGGAATTAAGCATCGTATCTCCTGACCATCAGGTACATGGCGGGGTCGTTTTCAATTTGCTGGAGCAGGGCGATCAGGCGATCGCTCCACGCTTGCTGCTCTGCACTCATCCGCTCACGGGCGTCGCGCAGCGCCAGGGCCAGCAGATGGGTGTGACTGCTGTCGATAGTGATTTCGCCAAAGCGGCGCACGCCTGCCATTTTCCGCTGGGCTTCGCTGTTTTCCGCCAGGCAGGCAATCCATTGCAGATAGCCTTGAAGCGGGCAGGTGAGCTGCGGTTGCAGACAGTCGATAACGCCAACGTGGTGACCAATCGCCAGGCTGTAGTAAACCACCTCTTGGGCTTTCTTCGAGCTACGCTGCTGCGCGCATTTTTCATCGACGAATTTGCTGCCCAAAGCGTAAAACACCACTTTGTCGTGCAGGACGCGGGCCGACGGCTGATGCCGGGCGTAACGCTGTTGGTTAACCTCGGTGCTCACAGGCGAACCTCCCCGCGCAGAACCTGCTGATAAATTTGCTGTAAATGCCCCACGATCTCCGCCAGGCGGAGATCGCCCTGCTCATCCAGCCAGTCCGCCACGCGCTGTTCTACGGACTGCACGCCGGGCGCGGCCAGCGCCTGCATAAAGCGATCGGCAATCTGGCGACCATAGCGATAGCCGGCCATGCGTCGCGCTTCGCGATCCAGCAATACCCGCAGCGGCTGCGGCAGCGTAGGGTGCAGCAACGCCGCCGGTTCAGCCGCCTCAGGGTGCTGCTGACCTTTAATTTTTTGATCGAGCAGGCCAAGCGCCATGGCAAAACCATAAATAGTGGCGGCGGGCGTGGGCGGGCAGCCGGGAATATAAACATCCACCGGCACAATCTTGTCCGTGCCGCCCCAGACGCAATAAAGGTCGTGAAAAATGCCGCCGCTGTTGCCGCAGGCGCCATAAGAGATACAGATTTTCGGGTCTGGCGCCGCGTCCCAGGCCCGCAGCGCAGGCACGCGCATGGCGCGGGTGACGGCACCGGTAAACAGCAGAATATCGGCATGACGCGGGGAAGGAACTACCTTGATGCCAAAGCGTTCGGCGTCGAACAGCGGTGAAATGGCGGCAAAAATCTCTATTTCGCAGCCGTTGCAGCCGCCGCAGTCAACCCGATAAACGTAGGCGGAACGGCGAATGTTGTTCAACAGCGTGCTTTTCAGGCTGGCGATGCTCTCGTCGAGCGTAACGGGCACCGGCAACCCGTTTTCGTCGCGTGGCCCGTGCAGGATCTGGCTCATAGCTGTGCCTCGGGGGTCAGATGGCGGCCAATATCTATCCGGCTGGATGCGGGCAGCTGATGCTTTTTCTTGCAGGACGGACAGGTTTCATACTGCTCGCGACGTTCAGCAATCTGCCGTTCACTCAGCGCTGCGCTTTCCTGTAACAGAGAAAGCGCGAAGTCGATCTCTTTCTGCACGGCATAGGGATGGCCGCATTCCCGGCAGCGACAAACCGGGAAATCAGCGGTTTCAAACAGATCCTCTTTACGCCATACCGCCAGTTCAAATTCTTGCGACAGCCTGATGGCGGCCGTCGGGCAGACTTCCTCGCAGCGCGCGCAGAAAATACAGCGGCCCAAAAACAGCGACCAGCGGATCGCCTCGCCTTCTTCTGGCGGCGTCATGGTCAGCGCGTTGGACGGACAGGCATTGGCGCAGGCACCGCAGCCGATACACTGCTGCGCGTTGTACTGAGGTTTGCCGCGAAAGTTGGCCGCCATCTCCAGCGGTTTTGCCGGATAGGCCACCGTTGCGGTACCGGTTTTCAGCACTTTTTTAATCAGCTTTAACATGTTGTCCCTCCTTAAAGCGGCGAGTTTTTGCGTTCAATGCCGTAACGTTCGATCTCTTTGTAAGGCACGACGACGGTGGTTTTCTTACGTACGTCGACCACCGTCATCCTGTCGGTGCAGGAATAGCAGGGGTCAAGGCTGCCGATAATCAGCGGCGCGTCCGAAACGGTATTGCCCCGCAGCATGTAGCGCAGCGTTGGCCAGTTGGCGTAGGTCGCCGCGCGGCAGCGCCAGCGAAACAGCTTCTGGTTGTCGCCGGTCATGCTCCAGTGCACGTCATCGCCGCGCGGCGCTTCGGCAAAGCCCAGCGCGAAACGGTGGGGAATATAGGTAAAGCCTTCGCTCATCAGCGGCCCCTGCGGCAGATTTTGCAGGCCGAACTCGATCATATTCAGCGAGTTAAACACTTCGTGGATGCGCACCTTCAGGCGGGAATAGACGTCGTTGCCGGTTTCGCTGTGAAGCGTAAACGGCAGGCTGGCATAGCCGGCATAGGGATGATCCGCCCGCATATCGCGGCGGTGGCCGCTGCCGCGTATCATCGGGCCGACGTTACTGAAATCGCGCGCTATCTGCGGGTCTAACAGGCCGACGCCGACGCTGCGCTGTTCGGTATTCGGCGTACTGAGCAGAATATCCACCAGGTCGTTCAGCTCGCCGCGCATCCCTGCTGACAGCGCGATAGTCTGGATCATGTCCTCTTTCAGAATGTCGCGACGCAGGCCGCCAATCAGGTTCATCCCGTAGGTTTTACGGGCGCCGGTCAGGATTTCCGCCATTTTCATCGACTGCTCGCGCACGCGGAAAAACTGCATAAAGCCGGAATCGAAGCCGACGAAGTGGCAGGCCAGGCCCAGATTCAGCAGATGGCTGTGCAGACGTTCAACCTCCAGCAAAATGGAACGGATAGTCTGCGCGCGCGCCGGCACCACAATGCCCATGGCGTTTTCAACCGAGGTGGTATACGCCACGCTGTGGGTAAAGCCACAGATGCCGCAGACGCGATCGGAAAGAAAGGTGACTTCGTTGTAGCCCATGCGGGTTTCGGCCAGTTTTTCCATGCCGCGATGCACGTAAAACAGCCGGTAGTCGGCGTCAATAATGTCTTCGCCGTCGACGAAAAGGCGAAAGTGTCCGGGTTCGTCAGAAGTGACGTGAAGCGGGCCGATTGGCACAATCGTGCTCGCTTCCTTTGTTTCAGAGATAAAGGGATAGGTTTCGTTATCGGTCGTTGGGGCAGGCCGCTGGCGGTAATCCATCGCGTCTTTACGCAGCGGATACAAATCGTCTGGCCAGTCATCCGGCAGCACCAGGCGGCGTTCATCCGGCAGGCCGACCGGGCGCAGGCCATACATATCGCGCACTTCGCGCTCGCCCCAGACGGCCGCCGGGACGCGCGGCGTGACCGAAGGGAACTCCAGCGAGACGGGATCCACCTCGGCGCGCACGGTGATCCAGCACTTTACGCCTTGCTCCATTGACAGCACATAATACAGCGCGTAATTGCCGCACAGCGTGCGCTCATCATTGCCAAACAGTACGGAAAGCCAGCCGCCCTGCTGATAGTAGAGCCACTCCACGACCTCCGGCAGCGCGTTCAGCCTGACGGTGACGGTGGCCTGCGTATCGGTCTGCCATTCGCTGTAGAGCAGCGCCGCAGGAAACTGTTTTTCCAGCGCCGCCAGATAGTGCAGGCCGACCGGATGTTGATTTAATGCCGTTGTGACTTCACTCATTATCAAACCTCTTCCCGCCGTGGCGGGACAAGAAAAATGTCAGCCCGCTATCAGCCAGGAAACCAGCGCCAGAAACGCCAGGCCGAATCCCGCCCAGGTGGTGCGGGAAGTGTTTAAAAAGCGCAAACGCGCCACGCTGTTTTCAATGAGCGCCACCAGCAGCACGGCAACCAGCAGTTTTGCCAGACAGAGCGCGGTGGCGATCAGCAGGCCGAACGGCGTTGGCTCCGCCGCCAGGCCAAAGGGGAGAAACAGGCCGAGAAACAGCTGAAGCACCACCAGCTGCTTCAGGCTGAGGCCGAGTTTCAGCACGCCCAGCGTCGCGCCGGAATATTCGGTCAACGGGCCTTCCTGCAGCTCCTGCTCGGCTTCGGCCAGATCGAACGGGAGCTTGCCCATTTCGATATAGGTGGCGAAGGCGCAGGCCAGCCCGGCCAGCAGCAGGGTCAGCGAGGACGAAAGCGGCCAGTGCAGCACCTGCGCGCTAATGGCGCTAAGCGCGGTCGAACCGGCCACCAGCGCGGCTATCCACAGGCCCAGCAGCAGGATGGGTTCGACCAACACGCCCAGCACGGCTTCCCGGCTGGCTCCGATGCCGGTAAAAGGGCTGCCGGTATCCAACCCGGCGATAACAAAGACAAAGCGCGCCAGGGCGAACAGATAAATAAGGGTGATGAGATCGCCTGCGCCAGCCGCTGGCGAAGCAAGCGTTACCACGGGCAGCGCGCTGGCAATGACCAGCAAGATGCCGGTGAGGAGCCAGGGCATAGTGCGAAAAGCCGGGCCAGAAGCCGCCGGCGCCACGCTCTGCCGCTGTAACAGTTTGGCGATATCGCGATACTCCTGCAGTACGCCAGGCCCCTGGCGATTATGCATACGGGCGCGCAGCACGCGGTTGATGCCGGTAAACAGCGGCGCGACGGCCAGCAGCCCTGCCGCCTGGATAAGCGCCAGCGGCCACAGCGAACCGGTAAGAACAAAGGGAAAGGTCATCGTCAGTTCCTCAGGCCAGCGCCGCGACCAGCAGCACGGCCAGTTCAATAAATGCCAGACGGCGGCACAGCGCAGCCAGCCCGCCCTGATGCAGGGCCGTCGTCAGGGCGGCAGGCAGCAGACGCTGGCGCAGACGATACAGCGGCGCAAACATCACGCGCAGCGGCTGAGCGAAACCGGTGGCGGTTACCACCATCCCGGCGGAATGAGCGTAGCCACAGGCCCAGGCGTCGCCGCGTCGCCGGTTCGGCAGGCGGCTGCCGCGCAGCGCAACGGCAATAAGCCAGGGCAGCAGCGGCATCGCCAGCAGTAAAATCGCCACCATCGGAGCGGAAACCGCCGACGTAGCCGAGAAGACGGCGCCATGCTGCGTAACGACAGGCGCGGTCATATGCAGCACGTCGGCGGCAACGAGGGAAAACAGGGGAACGATCCAGGGAGACGCGACGCCAGACACCACGCACAGCAGCGCCGGGATAACCACGCTGAGCGTGACCGCCAGAGGAGCAGGCCTGGCCCCGGCGGTGCCGCCGCGTGGGCTGCCCAGAAAGGCAACGCCAAAAACTTTGGCGATACACATCAGCGCCAGCGCGCCAGTCAGCGCCAGCCCGACGGCAAGCAGCGGGCCGAGCAGGCGAGTCAGCCAGAACGGGCTGCTGCCAAGCTGGAAAAAAGACTGGTAAAGCAGCCATTCGCTGGCAAAGCCGTTTAGCGGCGGCAGAGCGGCCATCGCCATCAGCGCAATCAGCATTGCGCCCGCCGTCCACGGCATCAGACGCGCCAGCCCGCCGAGCCGCTCAATATCTTTCGTCCCGGTCTGCCTCTCTATTTCGCCCGCGCCTAAAAACAGCGTGGTTTTAAACAGGCCGTGGTTAAAGAGATGGAACAGACCGGCCAGCAGCGCCAGCGCTGCCAGCAGCGGCAAACGCAGCGTGACGCCAATCATCGCGCCGCCCACGCCCAGCAGAACGATCCCGACATTTTCCAGCGTGTGGTAAGCCAGCAGGCGGCGGATATCATGTTCCATTAGCGCGTAAAGCCCACCGATAAAGGCGGTCAGCATCGCCAGCAGGATGACCAGCACGCCCCACCACAGCGGCGGTGCGCCCAGCAGATCCAGCCCGACTTTGATTACCCCTAAAATGCCGACTTTCATTAATGCCGAAGAGAACAGCGCGGCGGCATGAGCGGGGGCGCTGGTGTGCGACTGCGGCACCCAGCCATGCAGAGGAATAATCCCGGCGTAAAGCCCGAAGCCGGTCAGCGACAGCAGAAAGGCCGTCGACCTGACGCCCATAGAAAGCTCGCTGTGCCGCAGCACGTCAAAGTTCAGGCTGCCGCTGGCGTGATAAAGCAGGCCAAAAGCCAGCGCCAGGCAGAGCGTGCCAAGCCGCGCGGACAAAAACTGATTTAAGCCGGCGCGGCGGCTTTTCACGTCGTCATTCTGCACAATCAGCAGTCCGGCGCAGAGCGCGGCCAGCTCCATCGACAGGATCAGTTGCACCGCGTTGACGGCCAGCACGGCTGTCGTCAGCGTCGCCATCAGCAAATGGCACAGCAGGCCAGCCCGCGCGCGAACAGGCCGACCGACGCTGCGCAGCCAGACCCAGGCGTACAGGTTGCAAAATAGCGCGGGTAGCCAAATAGCCAGCAGCAGCAGCGCGTTCAGCGGGCTGAAGCCTGCCTGAAAAGAGAACGGCGGCAGGGCGACGGTCAGCGCGTCACCGGGCAGGATTTGCATCGCTGCCGCTATCGTCGCCAGAGAAGCCACCAGGCCGCCGCTGCTAAAAACAGCCGCGCTGACACGGGCAGCCCCGGCGAGCAGCCAGCCGATGCCGCCGCTCAGCAGCAGGAGCAGCAGCGCAAACGTCAACAGCGGCGCGGGCGAAAAAAGGGAGGTCATGATGGGTTCTCCTTGCCAGAGATAAACAGATCGACAGGGAGCGAGCTGGCCGCATTCAGGCGCTTCCGTTGACTGGCGTGCAGGGACAAATCGACGGTAACCAGCTTGATGGCCTGGGTCGGACAGGTTCTGATGCAGGCGGGGCCATCCTCGCTGAAACTGCACAAATCACATTTCACGGCCACCGCCCGCACGCCCGGCACGCAATCAAGGAAAGGGCTGAGTGGACGCGGCGGCAGCGGGGCGGGCAAGGCTTTCGGCGTATTGCAGTCACGGGGTGTTGCTACCGGCGTGCTGCCGGAGAAAGTGATGGCGCCAAACGGGCAGGCGATGCCGCATAGCTTGCAGCTGACGCACAGATTCTCATTCAGCTGAACAGCGCGATCCCGCAAGGTAATAGCATTAACCGGACAAACTTTGGCGCAGGGCGCATCCTCGCACTGGCGACACATGACCGGCGCGGAATCCTGAAGGTTGCGCATTACCTCCAGGCGCGGCGCGGACTGCAGACCATAACGCTGATGTTCCTGTGAGCAGCTGGCTACACAGGTATTACAACCGATACAGCGTCTGGCATCGGCTATCACATAATGATTCATGGCGGTCGGGCGGCTCATGAAATCTCCTTGGTATTTCGTCAAAAGTGACGAAATTGACGTTGAAAACAGAGTTTCGTCATTTATGTCGTCATTACTGCCCCTGTGCAGGCCATCAGATCTATTCCAGGGGATAATGGCTGACCTGTTAAAAGGCTTTAATTAACTTTTCCAACTGCGGATGGATTGGGGTGCTGCTATGAATAGCGTCATAAATACACTGATAAATAGCGGCTATTTTATTCAGGTAGTGATCAAGCACGGCCTGCCTGTCGTGAATATCAACAGCGTTATCAATACGGCCGTCTTCGGTTAATGTCGCCCGGGAAAAGGCCTGAAAATCTTCCGGCTCACCTGGCTGCGCCATATTAAGGCTGTAGACGATTTGCTGACTGTAAAAGTCAGCCTGCAAATGGATGCTGATAATAAAATGGTTAAATAAGACAAAATGGATGCCGCGCTCGTTGCTGCAGGTGAATTCATGATTAATGTTGTGACTGGAAAGGGCTACGGCCTGCGTCAGCGCGTTCTGATAGGTACGCCAGTGCGCTTTCAACTGGTTGTTTTTACTGGCGATATACTCAGCCTGGTCGGCCAGTTCGCTAAGGGAGCTCATAAGCATTACCACGGGTTAAGGTGAACAGGATACCGTTTCGACATTGCTATTACGCCAACGAAACAGGATTGCTGAGAACCTAATGGCATAAAGTGTGCCAGGTCATGAAAATATTCTAAAACACTTTGTAGTTCATCAATTTAAAGGCGATTGGCGGTAATCTCTTTGCCCGATTATTTAGCGCTGTCGATGTCAAAGACATGTCATTTCGTCATATCTGACGGTCAGTTAAATACGCGTTTCTTTCCGGCTCTGGCCATATCGATAAGGCATAAACGCCGTGTCGAAAAAAGCTGGCATTGATATTGCAAATTACTCCTCAGCATCCGAGGAGAAAGGCAATGCACGAAATTACTTTGTGTCAAAACGCCGTAGAAATAATGCAGCAGTTTGCCCTGCGTCATCATGCCCGACGTATTACTTCCGTATGGTTGGAAGTCGGCGCGTTTTCCTGTGTCGAGCCCGAAGCGCTGCGCTTCTGTTTCGACCTGGCCTGTCGGCAAACGCTGGCGGAAGGCTGCGATCTGCATCTTGATACGCCAGCGGCGGTCAGCTGGTGTCACGACTGCCAGCGCGATATCACCTTATTGATGGCGGGCGTGCTGCTCTGCCCGGACTGTGGCGGACGTCGTCTGCGGGTGATTGCGGATGACGGCATGAAAATTAAACGTATCGAAATTGAATAGCGGGCCAGCGCCCGGGGAGAAAATTATGTGCAGTACCTGCGGCTGTGCCAGCGGCGAGCTTCGTATTGAAGGCGTGAGCGGCGACGCCTTGCATTCTCACGATGGCGGCGGCCATAGCCATCACCACGGCGGCCATGCTCACAGCCATCAGGAGCGCGCCCATGGGCTGCCTTATGCGCCGCGCCGTCTGGTCGATATAGAAACCGAAGTCCTGGCAAAAAATAACCACATCGCCGCGCATAATCGCGAGCATTTTGCCGCCGCGTCCATTCTGGCGCTGAATCTGGTTTCCAGCCCCGGTTCGGGTAAAACAACCCTGCTGACGAACACTCTGCTGCGCCTTGTGCCGCTGCAAGCGTGCGCCGTTATCGAGGGCGATCAGCAAACCGCTAACGATGCCGAGCGCATCCGCGCGACCGGCGTCCCGGCGATTCAGGTCAACACCGGCAAAGGCTGTCACCTGGATGCGCAAATGGTGCATCAGGCGGTACATCAGCTGGCTCCTGAAAACCACAGCCTGCTGTTTATCGAAAACGTCGGCAATCTGGTGTGCCCGGCCAGTTTCGATCTTGGGGAGCATTGCAAAGTGGCGGTACTGTCGGTCACGGAAGGGGAAGACAAACCGCTGAAATATCCCCATATGTTCGCAGCGTCGCGCCTGATGATCCTGAATAAAATCGACCTGCTGCCTTACCTGAATTTTGACGTCGAGGCCTGTATCGCTAACGCGCGGCTGGTCAATCCACAGATTGACGTCATTCAGCTGTCGGCCACCACCGGAGAAGGCATGGCGCGCTGGCTGGCATGGCTGGAGCAACAGCAATGTGCATAGGCATTCCGGGGCAGATTGTCGCGCTGCATGAACAGCACAGCGATCATGCCTGGGCTGAGGTCTGCGGCCTGCGTCGCGAAGTCAATATCGCTCTGGTCTGTGGCGACAGCCGCGAGGCCTTGCTCGGAAGCTGGGTGCTGATCCACGTGGGTTTTGCGCTGGCCCGGCTGAACGAGCAGGAAGCGCAGGAGACGCTGGCCGCCCTTCATGCCATGGAAGAGCTGGAAGCCGACGTGGCGCTGTTCCTGGCGGGAGAGAGGTAAAATATGCGTTTTGTTGATGAGTTTCGCGATCCGGCGCTGGCGAAGAAGCTGCTTGAACGGCTTAACCAGCAGGCGACGCGGCTGCCTTTTACCGCAGAAAAACCGATGCGGATAATGGAGGTGTGCGGCGGGCATACCCATGCCATTTTTAAATTCGGCCTGGATAAGCTGCTGCCGCCACCGCTGGAGTTTATCCACGGGCCGGGCTGTCCGGTCTGCGTGCTGCCTATGGGCAGAATCGATGCCTGCTGTGAGATTGCCGCCCGGCCAGACGTCATTTTTTGTACCTTTGGCGATGCGCTGCGCGTGCCGGGCAAGCAAGGCTCGCTGTTACAGGCCCGCGAGCGCGGCGCGGACGTCCGCGTGGTTTACTCGCCGCTCGATGCGCTTAAGCTGGCGCGGGAAAATCCCCGGCGGCAGGTGGTCTTTTTTGCGCTGGGCTTTGAAACCACCATGCCGGTTACTGCCGTTACGCTGCAACAGGCAAAGCGGCAGCGGCTCGGCAATTTCAGCGTGTTTTGTCAGCATATCAGCCTGATGCCCACCTTACGCAGCCTGCTGCAGCAGGACGATGTTCGAATTGACGCGTTTCTGGCGCCCGGCCACGTCACCATGATCACCGGAACCGCACCATACCGGTTTATCCATCAGCAATTTGGCAAGCCGCTGGTGGTCAGTGGGTTTGAGCCGCTGGATATACTGCAAAGCGTCCTGATGCTGGTGGAGCAGGTGTGCGAGTCAGGCTGTAAAACAGAAAACCAATATCGACGCGTGGTGCCGGAAGAGGGGAACCTGCTGGCGCAGCGGGCGATACGGGAAGTCTTTCAGCTTGCCGGCAGCAGCGAGTGGCGCGGACTGGGGCTGATTGAGGCATCCGCTATTTCGCTGACCGAAGCCTATGCCGGTTTTGACGCCGAACGGCGCTTTACACCGGGCACATACGCCGTCGCCGATCATCCCCAGGCGCGCTGTGGCGATGTGCTCACAGGACGTTGTAAACCGCACCAGTGCCCGCTGTTCGGTACCGGCTGCACGCCGCATAACGCCTTTGGTGCGCTGATGGTTTCTTCCGAAGGCGCCTGCGCCGCCTGGTACCAGTATCGGCACCAGGAAACCCCGGCGGAAGTTCCGCCAGGGGCAGCTACGAGGGTAACCGAATGACGGCACAAACCGTAACGATGGCGCACGGCAGCGGCGGCCGCGCCATGCAGCAGATGATTGAACGGATGTTTCTGCAGGCGTTTGATAATCCCTGGCTTAACGAGCGGGAAGACGGCGCCCGGCTGTCGCTGGCCGATTTTACCCGTCAGGGCGACCGGCTGGCTTTTTCCACCGACAGCTATGTTATCGATCCCATTTTCTTTCCTGGCGGCAATATCGGCAAGCTGGCGGTCTGCGGTACAGCGAACGATCTGGCGGTCTGCGGCGCCATACCCACTTACCTCTCCTGTGGTTTTATCCTGGAAGAGGGCCTGCCGCTTGACGATTTGCAGAGCATCGTCAGTGCCATGGCGCAGACCGCGCAGCAGGCTGGCATCGCTATCGTTACCGGTGATACCAAGGTAGTTCAGCGTGGCGCAGCCGATAAGATCTTTATTAACACGGCAGGGATCGGTGCGATCCCAACGGCGGTGAAATGGGCGGCCAGCACCGTTCAGCCAGGAGACAAGATCCTGGTGAGCGGTACGCTTGGCGACCATGGCGCCACTATTCTGAATCTGCGCGAGCAGTTGGGAATGGATTTGGACGTGCAGAGCGACTGTGCGGTGTTAGCTCCCCTGATTGCGCCGCTGCGTTTGCTGCCCGGCGTGCACGCGCTGCGCGACGCCACGCGCGGCGGCGTCAATGCTGTCCTGCACGAGTTCGCCGGGGCCAGCGGGTTGGGTATCTCAATAGAGGAAAATGCCCTGCCGGTAAAGCCTGCGGTAAGAGGGATTTGTGAACTGCTGGGGCTGGAGGCGCTGAATTTCGCTAACGAAGGCAAGCTGGTGCTGGCGGTTTCCGCCCGGGCAGAGCAGCAGGTGTTAAGCGTGTTGCGCAATCATCCGCTGGGCGCGGATGCGGTCACTATCGGCGAGATGACGGCAAATCCGCAGGTCTGCTTACGCGGCGCGCTGGGGGTTTCGCGCCAGCTGATGTTACCCCATGCAGAGCCTTTGCCGCGCATTTGTTGACCTTAATAAAAGCGTATCGGATCTGACTTTCTTTGCGCAATTCTCTTTCTTATCAGAGGTTATCCAGGGTAAAGCTATGCAAACTGCCACTCTAAGCAACACCAAACAAGAAGGATTGTTGACGCTGACGCGAACCCTGCTGCGGCAGCAAACCATGAGCTCGCTGTTGCAAGCCCTGACGCAGGTGGTACAGCGCGTGAATATGGCAGAAGCCGTCACGCTGCTGCTGTTCGGCAACAATGCCCGCGTCCATTTTTACGGCACCGATGCGATGCATCAGCCGATTGTGTATGAGGATGAGACGCTGCTGGCAAGCGGCCCGGTGCATTCACTGCGTAAAACGGCAAGCATGCAGGTCTGGCGTGGTGAAGCGCTGCATCGGCATTATCCGCAGCTGGCCGCGCTGGATCTCTATCCGCCGTTTACCGACTACTGCCTGGTGCCGCTAACAGGGCCGTCCGGCGTGCTGGGCGGCTGCGAATTTATGCGTCAGAACGGCCAGGCGTTTACTGTTGAAGATAAAAAGGCGCTGAATGAGCTGTGCCTGCTGGCTGCCGTGGCGGTTGAACAGATCCAGCTGCATGAGAATGCCCAGCTACAGCAGTCGCTGTTGCGTCATGAACGGGATGATTTTCGTCTTTTGGTCGATATTACTAACGCAGTCATTTCCCGCCTGGATCTGGATGAACTGACCGGTGAAATTGCCAAAACGATCCACCACTTTTTTCATATCAACGCCATCAGCATCGTACTGTGCGACGTGGATAAAACGAGCGAGCAGGCAAATGTTTACACCACTCACTATATAGAGGCGCACGTCGCGGAGCGTGAACAGTCCCGCATCACGCTGGTCGGCACGCTGGAAGAGCAGGTGATGAAAAGCGGTGAAAGCCTGCTCGTCAACGTGCCGCCCGCAAAAGGGCAGGAGAAGGTGCAAAACGCCCTGTTTCAGCAGCTGTGGCCTAATCAGGTCAAAACGTTATGTATTCTGCCGCTGCGTTTTAAAGACAAAACGCTGGGCGTGCTGAAACTGGCCAAGACGCAGCCCGACAACTTTACGCCCGCCAACCTGAGGGTGTTGCAGCAGATTGCGGAGCGTATCGGCATCGCGGTAGATAACGCGCTGGCCTATCAGGAGATCAAGAGCCTGAAGGAGAAGCTACAGCATGAAAATCTTTATCTGACCGAGCAGATCAACAGCCACAATCCCGATTTCAGCGATATCGTTGGGCGAAGCGCCAGTATGTCAAAAGTGCTGAAACAGGTCGAAATTGTGGCGAAAAGTGACTGTTCTGTATTGATCCTTGGTGAAACCGGCACGGGCAAAGAGCTGATTGCCAGGGCGATACATAACCTGGGCGATCGGCGTGACAAACGCATGGTAAAGATGAACTGTGCGGCAATGCCCGCCGGCCTGATGGAAAGCGAGCTGTTTGGCCATGAGAAAGGCGCGTTCACCGGCGCGACGGCTCAGCGTATGGGCCGTTTTGAGCTGGCCGATCAGGGGACGCTGTTTCTGGACGAGGTGGGTGAAATTCCTTTAGAACTGCAGCCCAAGCTGTTGCGGATCCTCCAGGAGCAGGAATTTGAACGGGTCGGCGGAAGCAAGCAAATTTCCGTAAACGTGCGGATAATCGCGGCGACTAACCGCGATCTGAGCCAGATGGTGGCCGACAGGGCTTTCCGTAGCGATCTCTATTATCGGTTAAACGTCTTCCCCATTGTGATCCCGCCGCTGCGCGAACGTCCGGAGGATATTCCGCAGCTGGTGAAGTTCCTGACCTATAAAATTTCCCGCCGTATGAAGCGGACTATCGACAGCATTCCGGCAGAAACGTTGAGGTTGCTCAGCCGTATGCCGTGGCCGGGCAACGTGCGTGAGCTGGAAAACGTGATTGAGCGTGCGGTGCTGCTGACGCGCGGCAGCGTGCTGGATTTACAGCTTCCTGAGCTGAATTATCCGCTGCCGATCGCCGATGTGCCCAGCCTGGCGGCGGAAGCCTCGGCCCCACCGCTAAGCGGGGAAGATGAACGCGAGCGCATTATTCAGGTATTAAAAGAAACCAACGGCGTCGTCGCCGGGCCGCGCGGTGCGGCGGTTCGTCTGGGGCTGAAACGGACTACCTTGCTTTCCAGAATGAAAAAAATGGGGATTACAGGAAAATAACGGCTTCCATCAGCGCTGGCCTGGTGAAAAGTGCATAAGGTAGCCCCTTGCAGGGGAAAGCCCGGAAAGCTTATCGGTTTTGGTCAGGCGGCGAGCCTCCGGCGATCATCCGCTCCAGCTCGCGGAAATCATGGCTGCAAAACAAACTGATTTCCGCAGAGTGATGGCGGGCCAGCTCGCGCAGGCGCTGCTGATTAACGCGTCTGACGTCATTATCGGCGGCCATAAACCACTGATAAAACCGCAACCCCGGCGTACAGTGGCGCGGATGCTCAAGCTCGCGCTGATAAAACCACGCATCGCCGCCGTGCAGCAGCCAGCCGGTATCGGTCTGCACCGCTATTCCCGCATGGCCTTGCGTATGACCAGGCAAAGGGATCAGCAATATTTCCGGCGGCAGGCCTTTTAAACCGGTGACGGCATCAAAGCCAAACCACTTTTCACCGGATACGTGATAACCCGTCCAGCCTGAGACGCCGCTCCACTGGCCAGGCCGATAACGGGAACGGGCCAGCCAGCTGTCGCGCTGCCGGGAAGTATCGATTTCCCGCTGCATCAGATGAATTTGCGCCTGCGGAAAATCGGTCAGCCCACCGGCATGGTCAAAGTCCAGATGGGTCAGCACGATATGGCGAACGTCCGAGGCCTGGTAGCCCAGCGCCAGGATTTGCGACAGCGCTGTCAGAGAGGGTTTGCGCTGAATATTGTTCATCACGCGGAAAAAAGTGGCTAAGCGGCTGCCGGGCGCGCGCATATCTTCCGTACCGAATCCGGTATCAACCAGCACCAGCCCGCTGTTTTCCGTTTCGATAAGCAGGCAATGGCAGGCAAGATGCGCCCGGATGCCTTTGCTGAAACCGTCATAAAGCGCGCCGCCAACGGGACACATACAGCCACAGTTAAGATGAATAACCTTCACGGATTCTCCTCCAGCAGGATCGGTTCATAGCGGAATCAATAAGTGTAGGCGTTTTCCTGGACTCCTGACCGCAGGTAAAACCAGCCGGAAGATGTCGTTGCTTCGCGATTTGTCCGTTATTCCTTCAGAAAATTTTATTGGAGCGGACGGCGTGGTGCCCGGTCTGGACGTAAAAACATTTCCTGTTACAATCCCCGCTCTTAAAAAAAGCCAGGATAAAAAGATGAAAATGAAAGCATTATTAGGCGCGGTATTGGCGGGAAGCCTGCTGCTCAGCGGCTGTGGCATGGTTGATAATGCGGTACGCACCGACGAAAGCATTAAAGAAAAAGCAGCTTTCGCGCTGGGCACTACGGCGGATAAAGTCATCATCACGCAACGTACCAGCGATATCGACTCGGTCAGATTCCATGCCTCTACTCAGGGCAAAGTCTTCCAGTGCTATTACTCTACGGCTGGCATCAGCAGCGATGCTGTTTGCTCTCCGACGGATGGCTCCTCTCTGCCAACGGCAGCGGGTTCTGCCTCGTGCAACGCATTGCTGAAAGCCGCACATAAGTGCTGAGTCCAGGCTGATATATGGCCCCGGCTGACGGTTTTGCCGGGGCCGCGTACAACCTGCTACAAGAAAACGGTCACACCTTTTCCAGCGCCAGGCGTAGATCCTCAATCAGATCGTCTTTGTTTTCGATGCCGATAGAGACGCGAACGGTAGCCTCATTGATGCCGATACGCGTGCGCACCTCCGCCGGGACGCCGGAATGCGTGGTGCTGGCAGGATGGCTGGCGAGTGATTCGGTGCCGCCAAGACTTACCGCCAGCTTAAACAGCTGGAGCGCATTCAGCAGCTTAAAGGCAGCCGCCTGGCCGCCGACCACGTCGAATGAGAACGTCGATCCCGCGCCGCTACACTGTTGTTGATAAACCTCTGCGGCTGGCGAACCGGTTTCCAGAAATGGCAGGTAGTGCAGTTTTTCAATTTTTTGATGCGATTGCAGAAACGCGGCGACGGCGGCGGCATTGTCATTGGCGCGCTCCATACGCAGCGACAGCGTTTCCAGCGAGCGGCCGATCATCCAGCAGGAGTGCGGATCGAGCTGGGTACCAATCGCGCTGCGCAGCGCTTTAATCTGTTTAATCAGCGCCTTGCTGCCCATCACCGCACCGGCAATCAAATCGGAATGGCCGCCGACATATTTAGTCAGCGAATACAGCGACAGATCCGCGCCGTGTTCGGTTGGACGCTGAAAGACCGGCCCGAGCAGCGTGTTATCACAGGCAATAATCGGACGATGCTGCTGCTGCTGTGCTATTTCATCAGCCACGCGTTTAATCAGCGCGATATCCACCAGGCTGTTGGTAGGGTTAGCGGGCGATTCAATGAGGATCATTGATACGCGTCCCTGTTTCATTGCCTCTTTTGCCGCTGCCCGTACGGAGGCCTCATCCACGCCGTCGGCAAACCCGACCGACGCCACGCCCAGCCGACGAAAAGTTTTGGTCAGCAGCGTTTCGGTGCCGCCATATAAAGGCTGCGAATGCAGAATGGCGTCGCCTGGCTCGACAAAGGCCAGCAGGGCGGTAGAAATAGCCGACATGCCCGAAGAGAACAGCGCCGCGCTTTCGGTGCGCTCATAAATCGCCAGCCGATCCTCGACGATTTCGCTGTTGGGATGATTAAAGCGTGAGTAAACCAGGCCGTTGCCTTCGCCTTCCGGCGGCTCGCGACGACCGGAAACGTAATCGAAAAAGTCACGGCCTTCTTCGGCGCTGGTAAAAATAAAGGTCGAAGTCAGGAACACGGGCGGTTTCACTGCGCCTTCGGACAGCGCAGGATCGTAACCGTAGTTAAGCATTTGCGTTTCAGGCTGTAGTTCACGATTGCCGAGATGCGTTTTTTTTGCGTGTTGCGTCGCCATGGGTTCTCCTGACCAGCGAGGGTAAATAAGCGATCGCATCTTAGCCTTACCGCCTTAACGTTATTAAATAATTTATTGGACTATCGTTAAGCTTTTACTGAAAATATTCAGGCCTTCCGGAAGGCTATATGTCTGTTAGCATGAAATTCAGTTGCTGTTATTCTTCGCTGAAGGAAAAGCAGCAAAAAAAGCGGCGTGATGAACGGATTGATCGGGATGAAATATAACGACGACAGGATTTTTTCCAGCAAAAGGTTTTACAAAAAAAATTTTTTTGACAGCGTCCATTAAGCAATGGAAAAGCTATTCATTGGTTTTAATTAACGGAACGCTGTTGGCTATGCCGCTGACCTTTCCATTAGCGCTATATTCCCCAGATCTTTGGCTATCTTGCTTTTCCGATTTTGCGGGCTGGAAAGGTATGAAACGGATCCACTCCGCTCAAGCGGGCAAAATTCTTAATTTTTTTTTCATTTAAATGTCGGGCGTTTACAGGCGATTTGAGCGGCGCTAGATTTACATCTAGCTGAAAATTTTCAGGAGTAACCCACAAGGAAGCGATACCATGTCTGCATTACAATTCCCCTGTACAATTTTCAAAACACAAAAAAAGATAGAAGATTACAGCGCCAGTGATATGCATTGTGGCGATTTATCAGAATTTCAGCTGAAAAGAGCGTTTCATCTGGTCGATGTATCCACCAGAGTCAATCCTTACACATTGACCAAAATCACCCCATTTAATCAACCTCAATCGAGATTCTATGGCTCCCGTAGCGAAGGTGAGAAAATTTCCCGGCAAGAATGTGCCAAAATCCTCTTTGATGAATTCCGACACCTTTCGCGGACATTTTCCATTTACGGACCTTACAGCCATCTGATTGAAAAAATGATAACCCATATGCAGAATGGCAACGGTATGCCTTTTCAGGATACGTCTTTGGATAGTGCGTTAAAAAAGCATATTCTAAATGATAATTCTAAAAACAATACGCGTCTTTTGTTAACTAAAGTCGTTGGTAAAAACATAGACTGGGGAAAGGGTTACTTTCCTTTAGCGCAAAAAAAAGAGTTAACAAAAGCGATCCTTAGAGGGAAATTACCTAAGTTTTATCGGTTGCAGGATAGTTTTAACGGAATGGGGATTACAGTACATGATGTATGGGCTACACATATCGCTATAAAATCACTGCATACTGAAAATGAGCGGTACCGCGCGCTTGTGAATTACAAAATACAGGATCATTTTGGCCTGGATAGTGAAGATATTTCAGCGTTAAAATTTAATCAGTTCCGTTTTTTTCGCATCTGGTTTTTGCTTCAACGATACAACCTGTTTGGCTTTAAACCCTTTATGACCGATATGGAAACCACTGTGGAAATTACCGGGAGACGTGATGAAAACTAATAAAAAATTATTGAGTACGTTGTTACTGATTGGTAGCGCGTCACTGGTCTATGTTTTTTGGTTGTTTTTTCGCCCTGTGGTAATAGTTGCCGTTCACGAGGACGGGAACTTCAGTGATGTCATAGTAAAAAATGTTCCGTTTACCGATCGGGGTAAAATAGCCTGGTGGCTTAAAAATAAAGATAAGCTAAAAAACCGTTACGGCATCCCTAAACCAGCATTATATGGAAATTACACCATTAGCTTTTGGTTATTTGGTGATGGCTATAAAGAAGAGGGCAAGTATGACAGGTTATGTTTTAAGGATATGCAAACTGATAAGAACTGCATTGATAAAAACAGAGTGTTTTCAATAGATAAGAGCAAGAATAAGGGGACTATCTTCGTTGTGTATGATGGCGATGATTACCGACTGGAAGAAAATGGGGAAGTAATAAAAATTGACCATAATTAAAGCTTTATTTGTTGCGTAGTGCACAGGGGAAAATCTTCCTTCCCCCGCTGATTTCTTATCATGTTTCAGCCGGGTACTGAGATACGCTGATAACGGACACAGCTAAAAACATTCATCACCGGCCTTCAGGGAAGTTATTGCCCCCTTTTTCGGAGATCGGCAATGCAAGACAAGGGGTAATCTAACCCCTGAGCTTTTGCCGCCGGCCAAAAGCGGCGATTTGTTCGCATGCTTTCAGTTCATCCGGCAACCATCCCTGATATAATCCCCCTCCTTAAGAGGTTCTCATGCTATCGCCGTTGTATTGGATTGTGTGGTACTCCGTACAGCAATCGGTGTGTCAATATCGACTTTTCATACACGCTTTACATGATGTTTAACTGAATAAAATCAGTGAGATAAGCTAATTTATGAAACACACTGTAGAAGTCATGATCTCCGAGCAAGAGATCGCCAAACGCATCGCTGAACTGGGCCAGCAGATCACCGAAAACTACCGCGACAGCGGTAGCGAAATGGTGCTGGTCGGCCTGCTGCGCGGTTCCTTTATGTTTATGGCGGATCTCTGCCGCAGGATTGAGGTATCGCACGAGGTCGATTTTATGACGGCTTCCAGCTACGGCAGCGGTATGTCCACCACGCGCGATGTGAAAATCCTTAAGGATCTGGATGAAGATATCCGTGGCAAGGACGTGCTGATCGTGGAAGACATTATCGACTCCGGCAATACGCTGAGCAAAGTGCGGGAAATCCTGCGCCTGCGCGAGCCAAAGTCGCTGGCAATTTGTACGCTGCTGGATAAGCCTGAACGGCGGGAAGTGGAAGTGCCGGTGGAATACGTGGGCTTCACTATTCCTGATAAATTCGTGGTGGGCTACGGCATCGACTACGCCCAGCGCTATCGCCATCTGCCTTACGTAGGCCACGTGGTAATGCTGGAAGAGTAACGCTCACCGCACGATCGACTAAGGCCGGATTTCCCGGCCTGATATATGATCCGGCCGGAGATCAGCTCGGGTTTTGCAAGCCTTTCAGCGCGTTAGCGATACCTTTATGGTGACGCTCTTCAAGCACGTCCATGCTGGAAGCGCCGACTTCCAGGTCGTGCAGGTGGCCATCCTGAATACCGTAAACCCAGCCGTGAATTTTGACATTCTGACCGCGTTTCCATGCCGACTGCATGATGGTTGAGTGGCCCAGGTTATAAACCTGCTCGATCACGTTGATTTCACAAAGTTTGTTAAAACGCTGCTCCGGCGTCGGCAGCTGTTTCAATGACGAACTATGCTTGTACCACAGATCGCGGATGTGCAGCAGCCAGTTGTTGATCAGACCCAGTTCCGGGTTCTCGACCGCCGCCTGCACGCCGCCGCAGCCGTAGTGGCCGCAGATAATGATGTGCTCCACCTGCAGAACCTCCACCGCGTACTGCACAACGGAAAGGCAGTTCAGATCGGTGTGAATAACCAGGTTAGCTACGTTGCGATGAACGAACAGTTCGCCCGGCTCCAGGCCGGTCAGACGTTCGGCTGGTACACGGCTGTCGGAACAGCCAATCCAGAGAAAACGAGGCTTCTGCGCCAGCGACAGGCGTTCAAAAAAAGCCGGGTTCTCTTCTTTCAGCAGGCGAGACCACTCGCGGTTGTTACTAATGAGAGTATCAATATCTTTCATTTTTATAGCGCCATAACTTGATATGCGTGGCAGTAATATAGGCCATCAAACTGTGATTGAAAACGCTAAACAAGAAAACCATACAAAACAGGGCAATCCTTTACCTATGACTTATGCACTGGAACTCGAAAAGCTGACCAAAACCTATGCGGGTGGCGTTCAGGCCTTGAAAGGAATCGATCTTAACGTGGAAGCGGGCGACTTTTATGCGCTGCTTGGCCCCAACGGCGCGGGCAAATCCACCACTATCGGTATTATCAGCTCGCTGGTGAATAAAACTGCCGGCAAGGTGCGGGTGTTTGGCTATGACCTGCAGCAGGATGTGGTCAACGCCAAGCGCCAGCTGGGCCTGGTGCCGCAGGAGTTTAACTTCAACCAGTTTGAAACCGTGCTGCAAATCGTGGTCAGCCAGGCGGGCCTTTACGGCGTAGAGAAAAAAGAAGCGCTGCAAAGGGCGGAAAAATATTTAAAGCAGCTCGATCTGTGGGACAAGCGCAACGAGCGGGCGCGGATGCTTTCCGGCGGCATGAAACGCCGCTTGATGATCGCCCGCGCGCTGATGCACGAGCCAAAGCTGCTGATCCTGGATGAGCCGACCGCAGGCGTGGATATTGAGCTGCGCCGCTCGATGTGGAGCTTTTTGCAGGATCTGAACGCCAAAGGCACCACCATCATCCTGACCACCCACTATCTTGAAGAAGCCGAGATGCTTTGCCGCAATATCGGCATTATTCAGCACGGCCGACTGGTGGAAAACACCACCATGAAAGGGCTGCTGGCGAAGCTGAAATCGGAAACCTTTATTTTCGATCTGGCGGCAAAAAGCCCACTGCCGGCGCTGGAAGGCTTCCAGTACCGGCTGGTGGATACCTCAACGCTGGAGGTGGAAGTCATGCGCGAGCAGGGGCTGAACAGCGTCTTCAGCCAGCTCAGCCAGCAGGGCGTCAAGGTATTAAGTATGCGCAACAAGGCTAACCGCCTTGAGGAGCTGTTTGTAGACCTGGTAAACGGTCGCAAAGGAGAGAAAGCATGACACATCTGTACTGGGTTGCCCTGAAAAGTCTCTGGGGAAAAGAGATTAACCGTTTTGCCCGCATCTGGATCCAGACGCTGGTGCCGCCGGTTATCACCATGACGCTCTATTTTATTATCTTCGGCAACCTGATTGGCTCCCGCATTGGCGATATGCATGGCTTCAGCTATATGCAGTTTATCGTGCCGGGGCTGATTATGATGGCGGTGATCACCAATGCCTATGCCAACGTAGCGTCCTCTTTTTTCAGCTCTAAATTCCAGCGCAACATTGAAGAGCTGCTGGTGGCGCCGGTGCCGACGCACGTCATTATCGCTGGCTATGTCGGCGGCGGCGTGGCGCGCGGCGTCTGCGTCGGGATCCTGGTGACCGCGGTGTCGCTGTTCTTTGTGCCGTTTCACGTGCACTCCTGGCTGATGGTGGCGGTAACGCTGCTGCTGACGGCGATCCTGTTTTCGCTGGCGGGCCTGCTGAACGCGGTCTTCGCTAAAACCTTTGATGATATCAGCCTGATCCCGACCTTTGTGCTGACGCCGTTAACCTACCTGGGCGGCGTGTTCTATTCGCTGACGCTGCTGCCGCCGTTCTGGCAGATGGTGTCGAAGCTGAACCCGATCGTCTATATGATCAGCGGTTTCCGCTTCGGCTTTTTGGGCATCTCCGACGTGCCGCTGGTGTTTACGCTGGCGGTGCTGGTAGGCTTTATCGCGGTGTTTTACATTCTGGTCTGGTGGCTGATCCAGCGCGGAAGAGGGCTGCGTACCTAAATGCTTAAAAGCCTCTCTTCCCGCAAGGGGAAGGGAGGCTGAACCGCCTTCTCTCTGCATGGAGAAGGTTGCTGAACGAAGAAAGCGTAACCGCAAATAGCACGATCTCCATCCCCGCATTATTTGACGTCCATCACTCAATATAAGAAAACCTTATTTAGCTGCAAACTTTTTCCTCCCTATTGCCACTCAGTCCTATCGCGAGCACGTTGTACTGGTATTGAGTATGGCCGGTGTTGTCACGATAAATCAGCAGGCCACAAGCCTGTTATCTTTGACTCAACTCTGGATCAAACTTATGGCAGGCGTAAATGCATTACCTTCTACCTTAACTACCGCCACTCACTCTTCAGGCCAGGCAACCTCCAGTCAGGAGGCTCGCGCCCGGGGCACCGGGGGAGCAGGCCCTTCTACGGCGGTTACCACACCGGCAGACGCTGCGCGCGATCGGGCCATTAACAACATAGTTACCCAGCTCAATCACTATTTTCCCGGCAGTACCGCATTGCACACGCTGGTACAGGATCGTGCCGCTGAGCTTCATGATATGGGAGAGACGCCTCAAAGCGTTGCCGAAAATATGGCCAAAGCGCAGAAAATGGATTACATCAGCGAGGCCGCAGGCAACGCGGTAAAAGCGTTTCCTTTTGCCATCTCGGGCTACGCCTCAGGCGCCCTCAAATTAGGCGCAGGCGTGGCCGGTTCCACGCCGGGTTCGGAAGCGCTGGCGGGGGCGATTGATGGGGCCACGGCGATGGTGATGAAATCCGTAGGCGATAAGGTATTTGCTGATACGGTAAAGGATACGCTGTGGCTGGCAGCCGATTCCGCAAAGCTGGAGCCGGAAATGCAGGAGGTGCTGAAAAAGCGCCAGGGTCTGGGAGAAAGCCTGAAGCTGGCTCCGCTGGGCGGCCAGGGATTCAATGGCCGTAATGCCGTGGTCGGCGCTGTAGCCGCGGCGACGCATAATAATCCTCAGGCGGTGTCGCATACCAGCAATGTGCTGAGTCTGGCAGCAGGCGCGGCGGGCGGCGTCCTCACCAACAAGTTCAGCGCTTCCCACGGCCCTGAATTCCTGCTGGGACGCACCGACTGGAAAGCGCAATACACCGCGTTGAAGTCTACCAGCGTCAAGCAGCAGATGGCGTCCGGAGGCGCGGAAAGGCTGAAAACGCTGCTGCTTAGCTTACTAACGCCCCGTAATTATGCTAAGGGAACGCTGAATATTACTTCAGGAAATATGGTGTCGGAAATTGGCGCCTTAGCCGTGACGCTGGCCGGAAACAATGCCTTACGCAATGTTGTGCGTAATAAAGGCGTGAGCGAAGCCGTGAGTTCTGCCCCCTCCGCCGCGATTGATGACGCGCTTGGACGCCTCGGCGCAGGCCAGCTGACCTCGCCATCAGAGATTGCTAAAGATCAGGCGATTAACCTTGTCGGCGCCGCGCTGGCCTATGCTTTTCAGGGCGTCGCAGGCGCGTTAGCCGGGCCGGCGCCAACCCGCAATGACGAAGCCGTAGATTTTTTGGCGGATAAAGTCGTGAACAGCGTAATTGGGGAGAAAACCGGTGAAGTGCGGGATAAGGCTATTGAGGTGGTACAGCAAGGGGCAAGAGATGTGGGACAGATGACCGTCGATGCCGCGGTGAAAACCAAAAACTCGGTCAAGGAAGGCGCCATCTCATTAGCCGATGGAGCGGTCAAAACGGGCAACGCGGTTGGCAGCGGTCTGAAAACGGCGAAAAATAACGTTTCTGACGCCATGAGCAATGCCCATCAGTGGGCGGGCGAACAAATCAAAAAGCAGTTTGCTTCTCCGCCACAGCCAGCCGCGCAGGCGATGCCGTCGTCAGCCCCTCAGGCTTCTTCGTCACGGCCTGCCGCGCAGGCGTCAGGACAGACCACCGCGCCACAAACTGCGCCGCCACCGGCACGACCTGTCGCTCCGGCGGCACCCCAGGCCTCGACGTCACAAACTACGGCACCGACCCGACCTGCCGCGCAAACGGCGCCACAGGCTTCGACCTCAAAGCCTGCCGCTCAGACGACGCCGCCTTCAGCCGCGCCTGGCGGATCCCGGCCCGTCGCGCAGCCAGCGAGCGAAGAAATTGAGATGCAGCCGTTGGGCAAAAGTAAGCAGGCGTAGCCTGAGGGGGGTGCCTGGGGCTGGAAGCGTCAAACCCTGCCAGGTAAACGGCGGTGTCTCCAGCTGCGCCAGCCTCCTCTAGCCCCGCAGCCGGGGAGGCAGAGATGCCGCCGCCGGGTAACAGTAAGCAGGGCCGGGCCGGAAAACGGGAGTAAAAGGAAAGGGCGGGGTCTGAACGATGGCGGTAAGAAGAGCGGGGGAGTCATCCCCCGCCAGTAGATTAAGCGACCTGCACCGGCACCGCTTTCGCCAAACGCTTCATTACATTATCGCCTTCAAAGTAGGCGACTTTCGGCTGCCATTCGCGGGCTTCGGCATCCGACATCGTCACGTAAGAGCAAATGATCAGAATATCGCCTTCGCAAGCGCAGCGGGCGGCCGCGCCGTTGACGGAGATAATTTTCGAGCCGCGTTCGGCCGAGATAGCATAGGTAGAGAAGCGCTGACCGTTAGTCACGTTATAGATATCGATCGCTTCATATTGCAGGATGCCGGAAGCATCCAGAAAGTCCTGGTCAATGGCGCAGGAGCCTTCATAGTTCAGATCTGCCTGCGTGACTTTGACGCGGTGGAGTTTGCCCTGCAGCATGGTACGGTTCATCATTTACCTCTGGTGAATAAGCAATAATCGGCACGCTATGCCGTTAAATCGACCTGCTGATTGTCAATCAGGCGCGCCTTGCCCAGCCAGGCCGCCATCAAAATGACCGCGCTTTTGCTTTCTACCGTTAGCGGCAGCAGCGTTTCAGCATCGACTATCGCCAGTCCGTCGGCGCGCAGGCCGTGAATGGCCAGCGCGGCTTCCGCATCGGCAATAATCACATCGACATGACGCTCTCCATTGGACAACCTTTCCGCCATGCTGTTCATGACGCGGCTCAGCGCGGGCGCGATTTTTCGCTCGTCGGGCGTCAGATAACCGTTACGCGAGCTGAGCGCCAGGCCGTCTTTCGCGCGCACCGTCGGCACGCCGACAATCTCGATATCGTAGCCCATATCCGCGACCATCTTGCGGATCAGCGCCAGCTGCTGGAAATCCTTCTCGCCAAAGCAGGCCAAATCGGGCTGCACGAGGTTAAACAGTTTGCTGACGATGGTCGATACGCCGCGAAAGTGGCCCGGACGGCTGGCGCCTTCCAGCAGCGAAGAGAGGCCCGGCACCTCGACAAACGTCTGCTCGCCAAGCCCTTTTGGATAGATATCATCGGGCGCGGGCGCAAAAACCAGATCCACCTTGCGGCGGTTCAGCTTCTCACAGTCTTCCTGGAGTGTGCGCGGATAGCGCGCCAGGTCGTCAGCGCGCTCAAACTGCATCGGGTTAACGAAAATAGTGGTAACCACAATATCGGCGCGCGCGCGGGCTTCGTCGACCAGCGTCATATGGCCGTCGTGCAGATTGCCCATCGTGGGCACCAGCGCGATACGCTTGCCTTCTTGCCGCCAGCGGCGGATCTCACGCCGCAGCATGGGTAAGGTTTCAATAATCAGCACTTGCCGCTCCCGTCTCAGTAAAAACTGTGTTCTTCAGCAGGATACGTTCCCGCTTCGACTTCCGCTACATACTGCCTGACGGCAGCGCGCATCTCGCCTGTTTCCAACAGGAAATTTTTGACGAATTTAGGAATATGCCCGCCGGTGATGCCGAAGGCGTCGTGCATCACCAGGATCTGACCGTCGGTCACGTTGCCCGCGCCGATGCCGATCACCGGAATAGCCAGCGCCTCGGTTACGCGCTGCGCCAGCGCGACGGGCACGCACTCCAGCACCAGCATTTGCGCGCCGGCCGCTTCCAGCGCCAGCGCGTCGGCCAGCAGCGTCTCCGCCGCCTCGCTATCGCGACCCTGCACTTTATAACCGCCGAAAATATTGACCGACTGCGGCGTTAAGCCCAGATGCCCACAGACCGGCACGGCGCGTTCGGCCAGCTGGCGCACGGTGTCGCTCAGCCAGGCGCCGCCTTCGATTTTCACCATGTTCGCGCCCGCGCGCATCAGCTCCGCCGAGCTGGCAAAAGCCTGTTCCGGCGTGGCGAAGGTCATAAAAGGCAGATCGGCCATCAGCAGCGCGGCAGGCGCGCCGCGGCGCACCGCACGGGTATGATAGGCGATATCCGCCAGCGTGACGGGCAGCGTGGAATCATGGCCCTGAACGACCATACCAAGCGAATCGCCGACCAGCATGACCTGGATGCCTTCGTCGGCAAACAGGCGAGCGAAGCTGTAGTCATAAGCGGTAACAGAAGCGAATTTGCGGCCGCTTTTTTTCCATTGGCGAAGGGTGGAGACCGTTGTCGGTTTCATCACAACCTCTGAGAAAGTGTTCTGGTGGGCGTATCTTAATGGAAGGGCGGTAGCCTGGCTACCAGGACTTAATGGCCCGGCAGTCCAGCGTGGCGACCAGCTTTTTAAGCGGCGTGCCGTCCGGCAAAATCAGTTCCGGCGCGATGGCGAGCAGCGGCACCAGCATAAACGCGCGGTTGTGCATATCGTAGTGCGGTACGGTCAGACGCGGCGTGTTAATCGTCAGATCGCCGAACAGCATGATGTCCAGATCCAGCGTGCGCGGGCCCCAGCGTTCATCCTTACGTACGCGTCCCTGTTCCAGCTCAATACGCTGGGTATGGTCAAGCAACGTTTCCGGCGGCAGCGCCGTTTCCAGCAGCACGGCGGCATTAAGATAGTCTGGCTGATCCGGCGGGCCGTAAGGCGGCGTGCGGTAGAAGGGGGAGGTGGCCAGCAGGGTGGTTTGCGGCAGCCCGGCCAGTGCATCAAGCGCGGACTGCACCTGATGCAAAGGATCGGCCAGATTGCTGCCTAAGGCGAGATACGCCCTCATACGTTGCTGCTGTTACCGTCGCGACGAGGGCCAGGCACGCGCTTGCGCGGACGGCGGGTGCGGCGACGCGGCACCGGATCGTCGCCAAGCGTATTCAGCATCGTTTTCTGCTGCGGCGGCGCGGCAACCTGGAACTCGCCCCACCAGGCGGAGAGGCGCAGCAGCTCCTGGTTATTCTCTACTTCGGCGCGCAGCGCCAGCAGGTCGTAAGCGGCGCGGAACTTAGGATGCTCCATCAGCTTCCAGGCGCGCTTGCCATGGCGGCGGGAAAGGCGCAGCTGCAGCTGCCAGATATCGCGCACCAGCGTGGTAATGCGTTTCGGAATAGCCAGCGAGCGGCACGCTTCATCCAGCACGTCGTTCATCGCCAGCGCGAAAGCGTCATAGTAGGCCAGGCCGCTTTCCTGCGCGATTTTCTGCGCCGCTTCCAGCTGCGGATACCAGAACATCGCTGAGAACAGGAACGCCGGGTTAACGCGCATATCGTTATGAATGCGGTTATCGGTGTTTTTCAGCACCTGCACCACCATGCGTTCCATATTGCTGTCGCCCTGATCCGTAAAGTAGCGGGTGATCAGCGGGAAGAGCGGCTGGAACAGCTGATATTCACGCAGCTGCAAATAGGTCGTGTAGCCATAACCGGCCTGCAACAGCTTCAGCGTCTCTTCAAACAGGCGCGCGGGCGGGATATCGTGCAGCAGTGTTGCCAGTCGAGGGATCGGCTCTGCCGTTTCGGCGGCGATGCTCATATCCAGTTTGGCGGCGAAGCGGATCACGCGCAGCATTCGCACGGGATCTTCACGGTAGCGCGTTTCCGGATCGCCAATCAGGCGGATAATGCCCTGATGCAGGTCGTTCAGGCCGCCGACATAGTCGCGTACGCTGAAGTCGGCCACGCTGTAATACAGGCTGTTGATAGTCAGATCGCGGCGCTGGGCGTCATCTTCAATGGTGCCGAAAATGTTGTCGCGCAGCAGCATACCGTTCTGGCCGCGCTGCGAGCTGTTGCGATCGGACTCCGGCTGTTCCGCTTCGTGATGGCCACGGAAGGTGGCGACCTCAATGATTTCCGGCCCGAACATGACGTGAGCGAGGCGAAAACGGCGGCCGACCAGACGGCAGTTGCGGAACAGCTTACGCATCTGCTCCGGCGTGGCGTTGGTAGTCACGTCGAAATCTTTCGGTTTTTTGCCCAGCAGTAAATCGCGGACGCCGCCACCCACAAGGTAAGCCTCATAGCCCGCTTTATTCAGTCGGTACAATACCTTGAGGGCATTTTCACTGATGTCTTTACGCGAGATAGCGTGCCCGTCACGCGGGATCACGGTTATCTTAGGCGCAACCTGCACCTCGGCTGGCGCCTCGCCTTCGCGGTTCAAAACTTTTCGGCAAAAATTAGCAACTCGGGTAAAAATGGGACACCTCGATAGTGACGTTAAAGCTGGGCGATAAAAAACAGCGGCTAATCATAGCTCAGTGTGGCGCGTTTGAGAATGCTCATCTCGCTTCGCTCTCGTTTTCAGGCCAGAGCGGGCGCGCGTATTCACTTTCTACTAACCATTCTGCAACAGTATATTCTGGCGCGGCACGCGGGTCAGATCCCATGCGGCGACCGCTTTTTCCAGTAAAACAGACGGCATTTCGTCGCGCCATCCTTCGCTGACCGGCTGGCCTAAAAAACGCAGCGCCTGCACCAGCACGGGCCGCGGATCGCCTGCCGGCAGCGGCGGCGCATGATTCTGCTTGGAAAGCTTGTTGCCATCGGCGTTGACCGCCAGCGGCAAATGCAGGTAGCCCGGCACCGGCCAGCCAAAGCGCTGGTACAGCGTTATCTGCCGTACCGTCGGCTCGATCAGGTCGGCGCCTCTGACCACTTCCGTCACGCCCTGAAAATGATCGTCCACCACTACCGCAAGATTATAGGCAAACAGCCCGTCGCGGCGGTGAATAATAAAATCTTCCTGCGCCAGCGCGGCGTCGGCCATCACCTCGCCGCGCAGCGTATCGGTAAACTGCGCCACGGGGCGATCGACGCGCAGACGCAGTGCCGCATTATCCGGGCCGCGTTGTCGCGTGCGGCAGTAGCCGTCGTAAAGGCCGCCGATTTGCCGAATGCGGCTGCGCGTGCAGGTACAGTAATAGCTGTGGCCCTGCTGGTTCAGCCAGGCCAGCGCTTCCCGATAGGCTTCATGGCGCTGCGACTGCCAGAGCACCTCGCCATCCCAGTGCAGGCCATACTGCTCCAGCTGCTGAAGAATGCGCCGCGCCGCGCCGGGCACTTCACGAGGCGGATCGATATCCTCAATGCGCACCAGCCATTTGCCCTGCTGCGCGCGTGCCTGCAAATAGCTGCCAAGCGCGGCTATCAGCGAGCCGAAGTGGAGTTCACCGGAAGGGGATGGGGCGAAGCGCCCGATACAGGATGACATCGGAGAAGAGACAGGCAGTGAAGCAGATGCCTCACTGCACAATCCATTAGCCATTAACCGGCCATTTGTTTTTCGCGGATTTCCGCCAGCGTTTTACAGTCGATGCAAAGATCGGCGGTAGGACGTGCTTCAAGGCGACGGATACCGATTTCAACGCCGCAGGAATCGCAGTAGCCGAAATCGTCATCTTCTACTTTCTTCAGCGTCTTCTCGATCTTTTTAATCAGTTTGCGCTCGCGGTCACGGTTACGCAGTTCAAGACTGAATTCTTCTTCCTGTGCTGCCCGGTCAACCGGATCGGGGAAGTTGGCGGCTTCATCTTGCATATGCGTGACGGTGCGATCAACTTCATCCCGAAGCTGGTTACGCCAGGCTTCAAGGATCTTCTTGAAATGCGCCAGCTGGGCTTCATTCATGTACTCTTCGCCCGGCTTCTCCTGATAGGGTTCCACACCAGCGATGGCGAGAATACTCAGGGACGAGGTTTTACGGGTTTGCCCTTCTTGCATGTTGTTTCTCCTGGATAACACGCACTATCGATCCCCAGAGGGGATAAAAACAGGTCGCTATAAATAGCAGAAGCGATCAAGGTTGGCAATTATTCCTGAACATCCCTTGACAAGGCTGTGAGGAAAAGCGTATCTGACGCGACATAAGACCCTTCATATAACAGCTAATTGCGTCTGAATTACGCATTCACAATCAGTTTCCTCTCTACGACCAGACCTTCAGGCGAGAGGCTCGCTTTACAGGCAAGCACCTCGACCCCGCTTGCGCGCGCCTGAACCATGAGTTCTGCGTAGCGTGCATCAATGTGACGCGCCGGGGTGACGTCCTCAATCCCCGAATGCAGAACGGCAAATAAAAGCACCGCGCGCTCGCCGTTTTCCGCAATCTTCGCCAGTTCGCGCAGATGCTTCTGGCCACGCTCGGTAACCGCATCCGGAAAGTAACCCTTACCCTGTTGTAAGAGCGTCACGGATTTGACTTCAATATAGCAGTTGACGCGATCCTCTGCCTTTAACAGGAAATCAATACGGCTTTTTTCAGCGCCATATTTCACTTCACTTTGTAAATCCGCATAACCGGATAATTCCGGAATCTGCCCGGCCAGCAGCGCTTCTTTTACCAGCATATTGGCGCGCAGCGTATTTACGCAGATCCAGTGTCCCTGCTGGGTTTGTGTCAGTTCCCAGCTGTGCGGATACTTTCTGGTCAGGCTGTCCGACGTGGAGTACCACACCGTATCACCTGGCGTCGCACAGCCGGTCATCGCGCCGGTATTGGCGCAATGCAGCGTCAGTTCGGTGCCGTCTGGCGTGATGACATCGGCCAGAAAGCGCTTATAACGTTTGACCAGCGTGGCCTGGCGCAGCGGCGGCGTAAAATTCATAAACTTTCCTGTTGCAGTTCCCAGCTTGCCAGCTCCCGATAGCGCGTGCGGCCCTGGCTGAACAGCGACTCGAAGAGCGCAAAACGCTCCACGCGAAACTGCCAGCTGAAATTACGCGGCGGCAGCGCGACCGGCTGGAGAGCATTGCGGAATAATGTGACATGCGGATGAAAGGGCAGAGGACTTTGATAACAGCCGCTGCGCGCGGCCTGCGAGCGTAACAGTCCGGCCAGCTGCAGCAGTCCGCGCGGCGCCTGCTTCGGCCCCAGCCAGACCACGCCGGAACGCGGCCAGTGACCGGCGTCGTCCAGCGTCAGGGTAAACGGCGACTGCCTGATACGTCCGGCCATTTGTTGGAGCGCACGCTGCTTTTCCGCGCCGACATCGCCTAAAAAGGCCAGCGTAAGATGCAGGTTAGCCGCCGCTATCGGACGGCCGGTCTCTTCGGCAAAGGTGGCGGCGCGCCACGCAATAACCTCCTGACTGCTGCTGGCCGGTAGCGCGATACCGAAAAACAGTCTTTTTTGCTCGTTCATGGTGCCCTCCGGTATTCCAGAAGCAGGAATGCTACAATGCCCGGCAACTTAAGGCCAGGAGCAGAGACGTGAGTTCATTACCAGTCAGCGCTGTATTACCCGAGCTGTTGGCGGCCCTGCGGGATGCGCCGCAGGTGCTGCTGGCGGCGCCGACCGGCGCGGGAAAATCGACATGGCTGCCGCTGCAGCTTTTGCAGCAGGTCAGCGGGCGTATTTTGCTGCTGGAGCCGCGCAGGCTGGCGGCGCGCAACGTGGCGCAGCGGCTGGCGGAGCAGCTTGGCGAAGCGCCAGGACAGACCGTGGGCTACCGGATGCGGGCGGAAAGCCGCAGCGGGCCGTCCACGCGGCTGGAGGTGATTACGGAAGGCATCCTGACGCGGATGCTACAGCAGGATCCGATGCTGGAAGGCGTTTCGCTGGTGATCCTGGATGAGTTTCACGAGCGCAGCCTGCAGGCCGATCTGGCGCTGGCGCTGCTGCTGGACGTGCAGCAGGGGCTGCGTGAAGATCTGAAAATTCTGCTGATGTCGGCCACGCTGGACAACGCTCGCCTGCAGGCGCTGCTGCCGGATGCGCCATCTGTCCGCTCCGAAGGCCGCTCTTTTCCCGTTGAGCGGCGCTACGCATCCCTGTCCACCAGCCAGCGGTTTGAAGAGGCGGTGGCGCGGCAGGTCAGCGAGCTGCTGCGCGACGAGCCTGGCTCGCTGCTGCTGTTTCTGCCCGGCGTGGGCGAAATCCAGCGGGTGCAGACGCAGCTGGCGCCACTGGTCGCTAGCGATGTCGATCTTTGTCCTTTATATGGCGCGCTGCCGCTGGCGGAGCAGCGTAAAGCTATCCTTCCTGCGCCTGTCGGCCGCCGAAAAGTGGTGCTGGCGACCAATATCGCGGAAACCAGCCTGACTATCGAAGGCATTCGGCTGGTGGTGGACAGCGCGCTGGAGCGGACGGCGCTGTTCGATACGCGCACCGGCCTGACTCGCCTGCAAACGCAGCGCGTCAGCCAGGCTTCGATGATCCAGCGCGCCGGACGCGCGGGTCGTCTGGCTCCGGGGATCTGCCTGCATCTGATCCCTAAAGAGCAGGCGGAACGCGCGGCGGCCCACAGCGACGCGGAAATACTGCAAAGCGATTTAAGCTCGCTGTGGCTGGATCTGCTGCAGTGGGGCTGCCACGACGCAGCGCAGCTCACCTGGCTGGATAAACCGCCCGCCGCCAGCCTGGCCCAGGCGCAGCGGCTGCTGTCGCAGCTTGGTGCCACCACCGATGCCGGACAGCTGACGGCCAAAGGTCGACGCATGGCCGCTTTCGGCAGCGAGCCGCGCCTGGCCGCGATGCTGGTCGAGGCGGGCAACGATGCGGACAGCGCCGCCACGGCGGCGATGCTGGCGGCGATCCTGGAGGAGCCGCCGCGCGGCAGCGTCGATCTGCGGGACGCGCTGCATCGTCCCCAGCCCCACTGGCAGAAACGAGCGAAACAGCTGCAGCAGCGGCTGCGCCTGACCGGCGGCGCGATCGATGCGGCGTTGGCCGCGCCGCTGCTGGCGAGCGCTTTTCCCGATCGTATCGCTCGCCGTCGCGGCATGGAAGGGCGCTATCAGCTGGCTAACGGCATGGGCGCGATGCTCGATCGCGAAGAGGCGTTAATCCGCTATGAATGGCTGCTTGCGCCCGCGCTATTACAGGGCAGCGCGCAGCCGGACGCGCGCATTCTCCAGGCGCTGCCGCTGACGATAGAAACGCTGATCGCCGAGCGGCCGCAGCTTGTCGGGCAGCGGGTAGAGGTTGAATGGCACGACGAGCGCGGCACGCTTTCCGCCTGGCGTCGCGAACAGATTGGCGAGCTGGTGCTGAAATCCCAGCCGCTGAGCAAGCCTGACGAAGCGGTGCTGCACCCGGCGATGCTGCGCTGGATCCGCAGCAAAGGGCTGTCGGTGCTGAACTGGACGCCCGCCGCCGAGCAGCTGCGTGTGCGGCTGGTCTGCGCCGCGCAGTGGCTGCCGGAACAGGCATGGCCCGCCGCCAGCGAGGCCGATCTGCTCGCCACGCTGGAAAAGTGGCTGCTGCCGATGATGAGCGGCGTGCGCGATGCAAAAGGGTTAAAACAGATCGACTGCGTCAACGCGCTATTACAATTGCTCACATGGTCACAGCGCCAGCAGCTGGATACTGTGCTGCCAACTCATTACACTGTGCCCACCGGAAGCCGGCTGCCGATCCGCTACGATGAAGAGAAGCCGCCCGCGCTGGCCGTGCGGCTACAGGAGATGTTCGGCGAAGCGCAAAATCCCAGCGTGGCCGAAGGGCGCATTCCGCTGGTGCTGGAGCTGCTCTCGCCCGCGCAAAGGCCGCTGCAGATCACGCGCGATCTGGCGGGCTTCTGGCAGGGAGCCTGGCGTGAAGTGCAAAAAGAGATGAAAGGGCGCTATCCCAAACATCTCTGGCCCGACGATCCGGCCAGCGCGCTGCCGACGCGGCGCACCAAAAAGTATTCCGCACCTTCCTGATCGGGTTTCAGAAGGTTCCCGTTCCACCGTAGTTGATGTCAGTGCATAGTCGGCCCGCCGACGGCGGCTCTGGAGAAAAGAAACGAATGTCAGACGATCGCGAACCTATTGGGCGTAAAGGTAAACAGCCCAACCCCCCGCGCAAAAAGGCGGGCCGGGGTCGCCGCAGGGAAGTCGATAATATTGATTTTCAGGATGATGACCATAATAACGAGGAGAAAGTACCCGTGCCACGTAAAGGAAAAGGACGGCCGCCGCGTAAAAGAGGCTGGCTGAGCTTAATGATTAAGCTGCTGCTGGTATTTATTGTACTGATGGCGGTCTACGGGGTGTACCTGGATTCGCAGATCCGCAGCCGTATCGACGGCAAAGTCTGGCAGCTGCCCGCCACGGTGTATGGCCGCATGGTCAATCTTGAGCCGGGCATGGCCTACAATAAAAAAGAGATGATCGCGCTGCTCGAAGGCACGCAGTACCGCGAGGTGACGCGCATGACGCGGCCTGGCGAGTTTACCGTGCAGGGCAACAGCATTGAGATGATTCGCCGCCCGTTTGACTTCCCGGACAGCAAGGAAGGGCAAATCCGCGCGCGGCTGAGCTTTGACAACGACTCGCTGACCGAGATCAAAAACCTCGACAGCGGCCGCGACTTCGGCTTCTTCCGTCTCGACCCTCGTTTGATCACTATGCTGCAATCACCAAACGGCGAGCAGCGCCTGTTTGTGCCGCGTGCGGGCTTCCCGGATCTGCTGGTCGATACGCTGGTGGCTACCGAAGACCGCCATTTCTACGAGCACGACGGCATCAGCCTGTACTCTATCGGCCGCGCCTTCCTGGCGAATATCACGGCAGGAAAAGCGGTGCAGGGCGGCAGTACGCTGACCCAGCAGCTGGTGAAAAACCTTTTCCTGACCAACAAACGTTCGCTGTGGCGCAAGGCTAACGAAGCCTATATGGCGCTGATTATGGACGCGCGCTACAGCAAAGACCGCATTCTGGAGCTTTACCTGAATGAGGTTTATCTGGGCCAGGCGGGCAACGATCAGATCCGCGGCTTCCCGCTGGCGAGCCTCTACTACTTTGGCCGTCCGGTGGACGAGCTGAGCCTGGATCAGCAGGCGCTGCTGGTGGGCATGGTGAAGGGCGCGTCGCTCTATAACCCGTGGCGCAATCCGAAGCTGGCGCTGGAGCGCCGCAACCTGGTGCTGCGTCTGCTGCAGCAGCAGAAAGTGATCGACCAGGAGCTGTACGACATGCTCAGCGCCCGTCCGCTTGGCGTACAGCCGAAAGGCGGCGTGATCACGCCACAGCCTGCGTTTATGCAGATGGTGCGCAACGAGCTACAGGCGAAGCTGGGCGATAAGATCAAAGATCTTTCCGGCGTGAAAATTTTCACCACGCTGGATTCTGTTTCGCAGGATGCGGCAGAAAAAGCTGTGGAAGAAGGGATGCCGACGCTGCGTAAACAGCGCAACCTGAAGGATCTGGAAACCGCGATGGTGATCGTCGATCGCTTCAGCGGCGAAGTTCGCGCCATGGTTGGCGGCGCCGATCCGCAGTTTGCGGGCTATAACCGTGCGCTACAGGCGCGCCGGTCGATTGGTTCTCTGGCTAAGCCAGCCACCTATCTGACCGCGCTGAGCCAGCCGGATAGCTATCGCCTGAATACCTGGATTGCCGATAATCCGATCGCGCTGAAGCAACCAAACGGTCAGGTCTGGAAGCCGCAGAATGATGACCGCCGCTTCAGCGGTCAGGTGATGCTGGTAGATGCGCTGGCGCACTCCATGAACGTGCCAACGGTGAACCTGGGCATGACGCTGGGCCTGCCGCAGGTGGTGGATACCTGGAGCAAACTCGGCGTGCCGAAGGCTGAACTCCAGCCGGTGCCGGCTATGCTGCTGGGCGCGCTGAACCTGACGCCGGTCGAAGTGGCGCAGGCGTTCCAGACTATCGCCAGCGGCGGCGATCGCGCGCAGCTTTCCGCACTGCGTTCGGTCATTGCCGAAGACGGCACCGTGCTTTATCAGAGCTTCCCGCAGGCGGAGCGCACCATTCCGGCTCAGGCCGCCTACCTGACGCTTTACGCGATGCAGCAGGTCGCGCAAGAGGGTACGGCCCGTGCGTTAGGTTCGCGCTATCCGAAGGCGCACCTGGCGGCGAAAACCGGCACCACCAACAACCTGATCGACAGCTGGTTCGCGGGCGTGGACGGCAAAGAAGTGGCGATCACCTGGATTGGCCGCGACAATAACCAGAGCACCAAACTGTACGGTGCCAGCGGCGCGATGCAGATCTACCGTCGCTATCTGGACAACCAGGCGCCGATGCCGCTGATGCCGACGCCGCCGGAAGATATCGCGCCGATGAACGTGGATTCAGCCGGTAACTTTGTCTGCGGCACGGGCAGCAGCAGCTGGCGGACGCTGCCGGTCTGGACCACCGATGCCGACGCGCTCTGTCAGCAGCAGCAGCAGCAAATCCAGCAGCAGCAAATGCAACAGCAGCAAATGCAGCAGGAGCAGCAGCCTGCTCAACAGCCGCAAAACGAGCAGAAGGATGCGGACGGCGTGGCGGGTTGGATCAAGGATATGTTCGGTAAATAACTGAAAACAGGTGTAAAGCCGGTTCTTAACGAGCCGGCTTTTTTTTGCCTTTTTGGCGGCGGCAGCAGAAAAACTAAACCGGCAAAAAGAGGCTTTTCAGCACGACTGCATGACAACGGCTTTATTTTCCCTGCTTTATGCTGGCCTGAACTCCGCCGGATTCGCGCTAAAAGCGCCCGATTTTTTCTTGCGAAAGCGCCGGTAATTCGCCTATTATCCTGTCGTTATAATAATAATTCTCGTTTACATTCTACTTTTCATCAGAGAACGCTAAATGGCTATTTCATCTTTGAAATCATCCGCTTTGCCGGTAAGCCGACTGGCCTGCCTTGTTGCCGTCGCGCTTTCCTCCTCTGCTTTCGCCGCCAGCGAACAGACTATTACCGTCAGCGCCAACGCCGATGCCGCCAGCGAAAACGCCTGGGGCCCGGCACCGACCATCGCCGCTAAACGCAGCGCCACCGGTACCAAAACCGATACGCCGATTGAAAAAAATCCGCAGTCCGTTTCGGTGGTGACCAGCGACGAAATCGAGATGCGCAACGTCAGCACGGTTAAGGAAGCCTTTAACTATGCGCCCGGCGTAATGACCGGCAACCGCGGCAGCTCGCAGGTTATCGACGCGCTGTCCATCCGCGGCTTCAGCGAAACCAACACCAATCAGTATCTGGACGGCCTGAAGCTCCAGGGCGATAACTACTCCGAATTCGCTATCGATCCTTATTTTCTGGAGCGCGCGGAGCTGCTGCGCGGGCCGGCATCCGTGCTTTACGGCAAGAGCAACCCGGGCGGCGTAGTTGCGCTGGTCAGCAAGCGTCCGACCACGGAAACGCTGCGCGAAGTGCAGTTCCAGATGGGCTCGGATAACCTGTTTTCCACCGGCTTTGATTTCGGCGGCGCGCTGGATGACGGCGGCGTTTACTCCTGGCGCCTGACCGGCCTGGCGCGCAGTCAGGACGCGCAGCAGGATATGCAGAAAGAGAAGCGCTATACCGTGGCGCCGTCTTTCAGCTGGCAGCCCGACGCCAACACCAACTTCACGCTGTTAACCTATTTCCAGAACGAGCCGGAAACGGGCTACTACGGCTGGCTGCCGCGTCAGGGTACCGTGGTGCCGATCGTTGATGCCAACGGCCGGCAGCACAAGTTGGGCACCGATTTTGACGAAGGCGAGGCGAGCAACAAGATCTCCCGCAACACCAAAATGGTGGGCTATAACTTCTCGCACAGCTTTAACGATACCTGGACCGTGCGGCAAAACCTGCGCTACGCCGATCTGCGCACCGACTATCGCAGCATTTACGGCAACGGTTTCGACAGCGCCAGCAGTGCCATTACCCGCGCTTACGCCGGTTCTGAAGAAGAGCTGAACCAGTTTGCCGTCGATAGCCAGGCGCAGGCGAAATTCGCTACGGGCGCGCTGGATCATACGCTGCTGCTGGGCGTCGACTATCAACGTACCCGCAACGATATCAACGCCGGATTCGGTACCGCTTCCCCGCTGAGCGCGCTGGATCCGCAGTACGGCAACGACAGCACCACGATCACCTTCCCGTATCACTATCTGAACAAGCAGGAGCAGACCGGCCTGTACGCGCAGGATCAGATGGAGTGGGACCGCTGGGTCATGACGCTGGGCGCGCGCTACGATTACGCGATGACCTCGGCGTTTAACCGCGACGCTAATGCGCTGGCGAAAAACCACGACCAGGCCTTTACCTGGCGCGGCGGCCTGAACTACGTGTTTGATAACGGCGTGGCGCCTTATTTCAGCTACAGCGAATCCTTTATTCCGACTGCCGGAACCTCCGCTGAAGGGCAGCCGTTCGATCCGTCACGCGCTAAGCAGTACGAGGCTGGCGTAAAATACGTGCCGAAAGACCGCCCGATTGTGATCACCGGCGCGCTCTATCAGCTGACTAAAACGAAAAATCTGACGGCGAATCCCGATCCTGATTTTGCCAATTTTAGCGTGCAAAGCGGCGAAATCCGCTCGCGCGGCGTCGAGCTGGAAGCGAAGGCGGCGGTCAATGCCAACGTTAACGTTATCGCCTCTTACACCTATACCGACGCGGAATATACGCACGATACGCAGCTGAAAGGCAGAACGCCGGTGCAGGTGCCGAAACATATGGCGTCGCTGTGGGCCGATTATACCTTCCACGAAACGGCGCTTTCCGGCCTGACCGTGGGAAGCGGCGTACGCTATGTCGGTGAGAGCAAAGGCCTGTACAGCACCGGCCCTGATACTAATCAGAACTTCAACGTGGCGGCGTACACCACCGTCGATGCCGTGGTGAAGTACGATCTGGGGCGTTTTGGTCTGCCAGGCTCGTCGATTGGCGTCAACGTCAACAACCTCTTCGATCGGGATTATGTCGCCAGCTGCTATCGCGACTACGCCTGCTACTGGGGCGCCGAACGTCAGATCGTCGGCACCGCCACTTTCCGTTTCTAACCAAACCGGGCGCGGTTCGCCGCGCCCGTCAGGCAGAAAATTGTTATGCATTCTCCGCACCTGACCGACAGCACCTTCTCGCTGCATCAAACTTCATTTGCCGTTCCGGGCCGCATCCTGCTCCAGCCGCTGTCGCTGACCTTTCCCGCCGGAAAAGTCTGCGGGCTGATTGGGCATAATGGCTCCGGCAAATCCACGCTGTTAAAGCTGTTGGGGCGCCATCACGCCGCGACCGGCGGCGAAGTGCGGCTCAATGATAAAGCGCTGGCGCAGTGGCCCGCTAAGCGCTTTGCCCGTGAGGTCGCCTATCTGCCGCAGCAGCTTCCCGCCGCCGAGGGCATGACGGTGCGGGAGCTGGTCTCGATGGGGCGCTATCCCTGGCACGGCGCGCTGGGCCGCTTCGGCAGCGAAGATCGCGATCGCGTCGATGAAGCCATTGCGCTGGTGGGCCTGAAACCTTTCGCCTCGCGTCTGGTGGACAGCCTCTCCGGCGGCGAGCGCCAGCGCGCCTGGATTGCGATGCTGGTGGCGCAGAACAGCCGCTGCCTGCTGCTGGATGAACCGACTTCCGCGCTGGATATCGCTCATCAGGTCGAGGTGCTGGCGCTTATCCAGCGGCTCAGCCATGAGCGGGGGCTGACCGTGATCGCCGTGCTGCACGATATCAATATGGCCGCCCGCTACTGTGACCACCTGGTCGCCTTGCGCAACGGCGGGATGATTGCGCAGGGTGATGCCGACGCGATTATGCAGCCGGAGGTGCTCCAGGCCATTTACGGTATCCCAATGGGCATTCTGCCGCACCCGGACGGCGGCACGCCGGTAAGTTTTGTTTACTAAAGGAATCTCCATGCCGGATTTTTATCGCCGCCGCCTGCTGATGGCGATGGCGCTTGCGCCTTTGCTGCCCGCCTTCGGCAGCCGTGCCGCGTCGGGCATTGACGCAGCGCGCATTGTGTCGCTGGAGTGGCTGCCGACGGAACTGCTGCTGGCGCTTGGCGTCGCGCCGATGGGCGTAGCCGAAATGTATAACTACCAGCTTTGGGTCGGCGAGCCAAAGCTGCCTGCCTCAACGGTGGATCTGGGCCTGCGCACCGAACCCAATCTTGAGCTGATGATGCAGATGCGGCCTTCGCTCATTCTTTACTCTTCCGGCTATGGGCCATCCAACGACAAATTTGAGAAAATCGCGCCCGCGATGGGCTTCGCCTTCAACGACGCCAGCGGCAAACCGCTGACCGTGGCGCGGCAGTCGCTGATGCAGCTGGCCGACCGTCTCGATCGCGTGCCGCAGGCGCAGCGCCATCTGGCACAGTTCGACGCCTTTATCGCCGCCGCCAGAAAGCGCGTTGCCGGTCGAAAGCGGCGTCCGGTGCTGCTGATGTCGCTGCTGGATGCGCGTCATGCGCTGGTTTTTGGCAAGGGCAGCCTGTTTCTGGAAGTGATGAACGAGCTGGGGCTGGAAAACGCCTGGCAGGGCGAAACCAATTTCTGGGGAAGCGCGGTGATCGGGCTGGAAAGACTGGCGACGCTAAAAGACGTCGAGGCGATCTGTTTTGCGCACGGAGACGATAATTTAATGCAGCAGGTCAGCGCGACGCCGCTCTGGCAGGCGATGGATTTTGTCCGGCAGCAGCGCTTTCGCCGCGTGCCGCAGGTCTGGTTCTATGGCGCAACGCTTTCTGCGATGCGTTTTTGCCAGTCGCTGGATCGGGCGCTGGAGCCGCTATGAAAAATTCCGCGCGTTTTCCCGTGTTCTTATTAACGCTGCTGTTCGCGCTGGCGCTGGGCCTGACCGGCTATAACTTCAGCCAGCATCTTGCGCCGTCGCTGTGGTTCAGCGCGATAAAAGCCGCCAGTCCCGAAAGCGTCAGCCAGATGGTGTTTCACTACAGCCTGCTGCCGAGGCTGGCGCTGTCGCTGCTGGTGGGCGCCGGGCTGGGGCTGGTGGGCCTGCTCTTCCAGCAGGTGCTGCGCAATCCATTAGCAGAGCCAACCACGCTTGGGGTCGCCACCGGCGCGCAGCTTGGCCTGACCATTGCCGCGCTCTGGAGCCTGCCGCTATTTGGCCAGCAGTTTGCCGCTATGCTCGGCGCGCTGGCCATCGGGCTGATTGTGTTTGGCATCGCCTGGGGGAAGCGGCTTTCTCCGGTGACGCTGATCCTGGCCGGCCTGGTGATGTCGCTCTATTGTGGCGCGGTCAATCAGCTTATCGGCCTGTTTAATCACGACAGGCTGCAGAATATCTTTTTATGGGGAACCGGCTCGCTGAACCAGATGGACTGGGGCAACGTCGAATTCCTGTGGCCGAAGCTGCTGACGGGCTTTGTGCTGGCGCTGCTGTTGCGCAGGCCGATGACGCTGATGGGGCTGGACGACGGCGTGGCGAAGAATCTGGGGCTGGGGCTGTCGCTGGCCCGCTTAAGCGTGCTGGCGCTGGCTATCGTGCTCAGCGCGCAGCTGGTAAACGCGGCGGGCGTGATCGGCTTTATCGGCCTTTTTGCGCCGCTGCTGGCAAAAATGCTGGGTGCAAGACGGCTGCTCAGCCGGATGCTGCTGGCGCCGTTTATCGGCATGTTGCTGCTGTGGCTGGCCGATCAGAGCGTGATCTGGCTGACCGATCGCTGGCAGGAAATTTCGACCGGTACGGCAACCGCGATTATTGGCGCACCGCTGCTGCTGTGGTTACTGCCGCGCCTGCGTACCGCTTCCGCGCCGCCCGCGCTGGATCGGGGCGATCGCGTGCCGGTCGAGCGCCACGGCCTGCTGTTGTGGTGTCTGGGCGGCGTGGCGCTGCTGTTGGCGCTGGGCGCCGTGGCGCTCAGCTTCGGGCGCGGCGCTGACGGCTGGACGTGGGCAAGCGGCGAACTGTGGCAGCAATTGTTGCCCTGGCGAATGCCGAGACTGGCGGCGGCGCTGGCGACGGGCATGATGCTGGGCGCGGCTGGCTGCCTGGTGCAGCGCCTGACCGGCAATCCGATGGCCAGCCCGGAAGTGCTGGGCATCAGCTCCGGCGCCGCCTTTGGCGTGGTGATTATGCTGTTTCTGGTGCCCGGCGACGCCTTCGGCTGGCTGCTGCCTGCGGGCAGCCTGGGCGCGGCAATCACGCTGCTGATTATTACCTTTGTGGGCGGGCGCGGCGGCTTTTCGCCCGAACGTATGCTGCTGGCGGGCATGGCGCTGAGTACCGCCTTTGCCACCCTGCTGCTGCTGCTGATGGCCAGCGGCGATCCGCGTATGGCCGGGCTGATGACGTGGATCTCCGGCTCGACCTATAGCGTGAGCGGCGAGCAGGCGATCAGGACGATAATCGTGGCGGCCGTGCTGCTGGCGCTGACGCCGCTGTGCCGTCGCTGGCTGACGCTGTTGCCGTTAGGCGGCGAAACGGCCCGCTCGCTGGGCGTGGCGCTGAAAACCTCGCGGATGGCGCTGCTGCTGCTGGCGGCCGCGCTGACGGCGGCGGCCACGCTGACCATCGGGCCGCTGAGCTTTGTCGGGCTGATGGCGCCGCATATCGCAAGGATGCTGGGTTTCCGGCGGGCGCTGCCGCAGCTGCTTATCGCCAGTCTGCTTGGCGGCGGTCTGATGATGATAGCGGACTGGTGCGGACGGATGGTGGCCTTTCCGGCGCAGGTGCCGGCGGGACTGCTGGCGACCTTTATCGGCGCGCCTTACTTCGTTTATCTGCTGCGGAAGGTGTGAAGGAAAGGGCAGCGCCTGGTGCGCTGCCCGACTACCGTTACGCCAGCTTAGCGAAGCTGCGGCGTGCGGCGTCCACCGTGCGCTGAATATCTTCCTGGCTGTGCGCCAGCGACATAAAGCCCGCTTCAAAAGCGGAAGGGGCGAGGTAAACGCCTTCTTCCAGCATCAGGTGGAAGAACTTCTTAAAGCGTTCCACGTCGCACTGGGTCACGACCTGATAGCTGGTGACCTGGTCGGCTGCGGTAAAGAACAGCCCGAACATGCCGCCAACGTGGTTAACCACCAGCGGAATGTTGGTTTCTTCTGCCGCCTGCAGCAGGCCTTCCGCCAGGCGGGTGGTGAGGTCGGTCAGCGTGGCGTGCGTGCCGGGCTTCGCGATCTCGCTCAGGCAGGCAAAACCGGCTGCCATCGCAATCGGGTTGCCGGAAAGGGTGCCCGCCTGATAAACCGGCCCCGTCGGCGCCAGCGCTTCCATTACTTCGCGACGGCCGCCAAACGCGCCGACCGGCATTCCGCCGCCGATGATTTTGCCCAGGCAGGTTAAATCCGGCACCACGCCGTAATGCGCCTGCGCGCCAGCCAGCGCCACGCGGAAGCCAGTCATCACTTCGTCGATAATCAGCAGCGCGCCAAATTCGTCGCAGAGCGCGCGCAGGCCTGGCAAAAATTCCGGCAGCGGCGGGATGCAGTTCATATTGCCCGCGACCGGCTCGACGATGATGCACGCGATTTCATGCGGATACTGCTCAAAAGCGGCGCGCACGGAATCCAGATCGTTGTAGGTGCAGGTCAGCGTGTGCTTGGCGAAATCGGCCGGAACGCCCGGTGAATTCGGCTGGCCGAGGGTCAGCGCGCCTGAACCGGCTTTCACCAGCAGGTGATCGGCGTGGCCATGGTAGCAGCCTTCAAATTTGATAATTTTGTCGCGATGGGTAAAACCGCGAGCCAGGCGAATGGCGCTCATTGTTGCTTCGGTGCCGGAGTTCACCATCCGCACCATGTCCATCGTCGGTACCAGTTCGGTCACCAGCTCGGCCATTTTGACTTCCATCTCGGTCGGCGCGCCAAAGCTCAGGCCGCGCTCTACGGCTTCGATAACCGCGTTACGGATGGCAGGATGGTTATGGCCCAACACCATCGGTCCCCAGGAGCCGACGTAATCGATATAGGCTTTGCCGTCGGCGTCGTAAAGATAAGCGCCGTTAGCGCGTTCAATAAAGAGCGGTACGCCGCCAACGCCGGTGAAGGCGCGTACCGGCGAGTTGACGCCGCCGGGAATAACTTGCTGTGCCTGAGCATACAGATTTTCAGACTTACTCATGGTTCCGCTCCTGAGGATGCATTAAGAAAAACCCCGCCATTCTAAGGGAACAGACGGTCGGGTTGAAAGGCCGCTGGCGCTTTTGACACGAAAGGATCAGCTTTTCCTGGCGACAGCCGCGACGGGATGAGTAAAATATCAGCTTCGCCTGAACTGATACGAATGGACTATGCAGCAGACAACCTCTTCGTCCGACCAGTTACACGTGGTGCCAGCCCGACGCGGCGACTTTCTCCGCCTGCTATTAAGACGCGATAAAACGCCGGTCGTGGTGTTAATTATGGCAGGCATTGTCGGCCTGCTGGCCGGACTGGTAGGCGTCGCCTTCGAAAAAGCGGTGCATAGCGTCAGCCACTGGCGGTTGGCAATGCTGGCAGACGTTGAACAACACTGGATCCTGCTGTTTCCGCTGGCGTTTATCCTTTCCGCACTGCTGGCCGTCGTGGGGTACTATCTGGTGCGCCGCTTTGCGCCGGAAGCCTCAGGCTCCGGTATTCCGGAAATCGAAGGCGCGCTGGAAGAGCTGCGGCCGGTGCGCTGGTGGCGGGTAATCCCCGTTAAATTTATCGGCGGCATGGGAACGCTGGGCGCGGGCATGGTGCTGGGACGCGAAGGGCCGACGGTGCAGCTGGGCGGCAACATCGGCCGCATGGTGCTGGATATTTTCCGCCTGAAAAGCGCCGAGGCCCGCCACTCTTTGCTGGCTACCGGTGCGGCTGCCGGGCTTTCAGCCGCGTTTAACGCGCCGCTGGCGGGCATTCTGTTTATCATCGAAGAGATGCGTTTGCAGTTTCGCTACAGCGTTATCTCTATCAAGGCCGTGTTTATCGGCGTCATTATGTCCAGCATCGTGTTCCGCATTTTCAACGGCGAACACGCAGTGATCGCCGTCGGTAAACTTTCCAACTCGCCGGTCAACACGCTCTGGCTCTATCTGCTGCTGGGCATGATTTTCGGCATCGTCGGCGTGGCGTTTAACGCGCTGATTTTTAAAACGCAGGATATGTTTCAGCGCCTCCACGGCGGCAACCTGAAAAAAATTCTGATTATCGGTGCCGTGCTGGGGGGCGTTTGCGGCGTGCTGGGCGTCATCGAGCCGGAGGCTGCAGGCGGCGGCTTTGAGCTGATCCCCATTGCGGCGGCCGGTCATTATACCGTGGGCACGCTGCTGTTTATTTTTATCGCCCGCATGGCGACAACGCTGCTCTGTTTTGGCTCCGGCGCGCCGGGCGGTATTTTCGCGCCGATGCTGGCGCTGGGCACGCTGCTGGGCACCGCGTTCGGCATGGCCAGCGCCTCGCTGTTTCCTGCTTATCAGCTGGAAGTCGGTACTTTTGCCATTGCGGGCATGGGCGCGCTGTTCGCCGCTTCGGTCAGGGCGCCGCTCACCGGCATCGTGCTGGTACTGGAAATGACCGATAATTATCAGCTTATTCTGCCGATGATTATCACCTGCCTTGGGGCAACCTTACTGGCGCAGTTTCTCGGCGGCAAACCGCTTTACTCCTCGCTGCTGGCGCGCACGCTGGAAAAACAGCAGCAGGCCGATGACGCGGTAGCAGCGGCTGCTAACACCACAACCGACAAACAGGCGCATACTTGATTGCTATACTGGTGTGTAAGATAATGGTGCGATTAATGGTCGAATTCTGACCGGCCCGAGTGCCTGATGGAGTATGAAATGAGTGAAGATGTAGCTCTGCCCCTGCAGTTTACCGAAGCAGCGGCCAGTAAAGTTAAAAACCTGATCTCAGATGAAGAGAATCCCGATCTGAAACTGCGTGTCTATATTACCGGCGGCGGTTGCAGCGGTTTCCAGTACGGCTTCACCTTTGACGATAAGGTCAACGATGGCGATATGACGATTGAAAAATCGGGCGTGGCGCTGGTGGTGGATCCTATGAGCCTGCAGTATCTGGTTGGCGGCTCGGTGGACTATACCGAAGGGCTGGAAGGCTCGCGTTTTATCGTGACTAACCCGAACGCCAAAACCACCTGCGGCTGCGGTTCTTCTTTCAGTATCTGAATAAAAAACCCCGACGTTGCCGCCGGGGTTTTCGCTTACCATTCTACAGTGACCAGTTTCGACGTCTGGCGTGTTTCGCGGTTAGACGAAATCGCCGTCTGCGTGACTTTCGGCTGTGCGGCTCTTTGTTGGCCGCAGTCCACTGCAGGTGTTCTTGCTGTGATAGTACTCTGCCCGTCAATGTGACATTGGGAGTAAATGGTCAGCCTGACGCCAATGCTGCCGGTAATGGAAGCAGCAGCCGCCTGACCTGCCATCATCAGGCCTAAGGCCATATAAACGGCTTTCATTGCTGTAGTTTCCTGGTGTAAAAGGGCAAAAGCCCTGAAATGCCGGGCGGCGCTTATAACAGCCTTGCCGCCTCGTAATTAGGTTAACGACCATCTTCGTTGAAACTTTAACCGACTTTAGTACAGGGTCTGCCGTCTCAGGGCTGCAACTGACTGCACAATGCCCGTGCTGCCTGAAGAATGCGCGGGCCGGGCCGGCTGAGCCAGTCATCATTTATTACAATTACCTGCGCGTTGAGCTGTGGCCGCCAGAAGGCGCTGACGGCGGCGGCGTCACCTCCCGTCACGATGGCCTGCGGATGCCGCATTAAAACCTGCTCGCGGCTGACCTGAGGCCAGGCGACGCGGCTGTCGGCAAAGATGTTTTCGCCGCCGCACAGCTGTACGATTTCGTTTTGCAGCGTATTACGCGAGGCGGTGAAAAGCGGCCGCTGACCAAACTGTAAAAACACCGACACTTTGCGTGCGTGCTGATAGCGCCTCTGCAGATCATCCCACTGCTGCTGTAGCGCCGTCGCCTGCCTGTCAGCCTGTTCCGGGTGCGGACTGAAGGCTTTAAGATCGCGCACGGCGGCAATCATCTCGCCAATCGTGACTGGTGCCAGCCACACCACCTTAATGCCGAAGGCTGCCAGCTGATCGACCTGTCGCTGCGGATTTCCCTCGCGCCAGGCAAGCACCACGTCCGGTTTCAGGTTGATGATGCGTTCAACGTTAATTCCCTGCCAGTTCGCCACCTGTTCGATAGCGGCGGCAGCGGGGGGATAGTCGGAATAAGCGCTGACGGCGACAGGCGTGATGCCTGCGGCAAAAGCCAGTTCGGTCAGGTTTGGCGCAAGGGTGATAACGCGGGGCGTGGCGGCTGCCGCTCCGTAACAGAGCAGCAGCAACAGGGCGAAAAGCTTAGCCACGAAGGTGGGTCAGCAGCGTTTCCACCAGCAGTGAGGACTGCTTAGCGGCAACGGTCAGGAACTCGTCAAAGCTCAGATGCGACTCCTGGTCGGCCACGTCGGAAATGGCTCGCACCACTACGAACGGCGTGCCGAACTGGTGGCAAACGTGAGCGATAGCGGTCGCTTCCATCTCTACGCCTACGGCCTGCGGGAAAGTCGTACGAATGCGCGCCAGCGGTTCGGCACCGTTAATAAAGGCATCGCCGCTCACGACCAGGCCGCGTACGGCGTTCAGGCCAAGCTTAGCGATGCAGCTTTCCGCCGCGGCAATCAGTTTATCATCGGCCGTAAAGGCTGCCGGACAGCCTGCCATCTGGCCTGGCTCGTAGCCGAAAGCGGTGACGTCGGCATCGTGATAGCGCACCTCGTCGGATACCACGATATCGCCGACCTTCAGCGTGGAGGCCAAACCGCCTGCGGAACCGGTATTGATCACAAAATCCGGTTTGCACAGCTCCAGCAGCAGCGTGGTGCCCATCGCCGCAGAAACTTTGCCGATACCCGATTTCAGCAGGGCAACCTCAACGCCGTTCAGCGTGCCGGTATAGATCTCGCAACCGGCCAGCGCGATAGTCTGACGGTTTTCAATTTTATCGCGCAGCAGGGTTACTTCCTGCTCCATCGCGCCAATAATGCCTGCTTTCATAGGAATGCTCGCTATTGTTGTGGAAGTTGTTCAATGTAGTGCATAGTTTATCATGATTAGCAGGTTTAACTCATCAGGGCGGGCTAGTATGACAGCGACAGATTTCAGGACGAAATTCAGTTTCGAGCGGCCCTTTAATAACCGCGAAAAGCCCGAAGGCGAATATTATATTACCCGCCATTTTGAAAGCGATCGCGGACGTATTATTAATTCGGCGGCTATTCGGCGACTTCAGCAAAAAACGCAGGTCTTTCCTCTGGAGCGAAACGCCGCCGTGCGCTCGCGGCTGACGCATTCGCTGGAGGTGCAACAGACCGGCCGCTATATCGTGAAAGAGGTGCTTCAGGCATTGCGAAAGCAGCCTGGCGGGCTGGAAAAGTACGGCCTGGCCGATTTAACCGGCGCCTTTGAAAGCCTGGTGGAAATGGCCTGCCTGCTGCATGACGTCGGTAATCCGCCGTTCGGCCATTTTGGCGAGGCGGCGATCAACGACTGGTTCCGCGTGAATTTGCCCGGGCTGCTGACCGAGCCGCAGGAGGTCGGGGTTGATGACAGCGAGCAGAATGAAAAATTTCTCGCCATGAATGCCCGTCTTCGTCAGGATCTTTGCCATTTTGAGGGCAACGCGCAGGCTATTCGCCTGGTGCATACGCTGCTTCAGCTTAATCTTTCCTATGTACAGGTTGCCTGCATTTTAAAATACACGGCGCCGGCCTGGTTTCAGGGCGAAAAACCGCCGCAGTTTAGTACGCTGATGAAAAAGCCAGGCTATTATCTTTCCGAAGAGAAGTACGTGGCCGATCTGCTCAGGGCAACCAACACACAGCAATATCATCGTTTTCCGCTGACCTATATTATGGAAGCCGCCGACGATATCTCTTATTGTATTGCCGACCTGGACGACGCCGTAGAAAAAGCGATTTTCAGCGTCGACCAGCTTTATCAGTTTTTAGAAGATGAGTGGACGCTGCTGCGAAAAAACAAAAAGGTCACCTCTGACGAACTCTTTGTAAAGATTGTCGGCTTTGCTTACACCGAGGCGCAAAGTAAAGAGCGTTATCGCAGCCGGAGCGATACCTTTTTTATGAAGCTTCGCGTTAAAGTACAGTCCGCATTGGTCGAGCACGCCGTTAAACGCTTTGTCGATAATATCGGGCCAATCTGGCAGGGAAGTTTTAATCATTCGCTGCTTGAAGATGACGGCGATGAAAACCAGCTGCTGAATCTGTTTAAAAAAGTCGCCAGAAAGCACGTATTTAATCATCCGGAAGTCGAACAGCTGGAGCTACAGGGTTATCGGGTTATAAAAGGCCTGCTGGATATTTATAAGCCATTATTACAGCTTTCTTATCAGGATTTTAACATGCTGATAAATGAGGATTTCCATCCGGACTACCCAATTGAAACACGTCTGTTTCATAAATTATCCGGCAAGCACCGGAAGGCTTATTCGGTGCATATGAAAAACCTGAAGATCGAACAGCGATTTGAACGTCTGCTCTGGGAGCGTTATTATCGGGCGCGTTTGCTGCAGGATTATGTCAGCGGCATGACCGATCTTTATGCCTGGGACGAATATCGTCGTTTGATGGCAGTGGAATAAGCGTTTTTTCCGGCGGGTTTGTAAAGGCAGAGAATATTTTTTTACTTTTCGCTGAAACTTATACATGAACTTAGCGTTAAAAAATGACTCTTACCAGCACGTCCGCTGCACGTTTCGCCTATCAGAACAGAAGAGAATCAGACGCATGAAAAAAACACTTTTAGCCAGCGCGCTGGCCCTGAGCCTGGGAATGGCCATGGGCCCGCTGACCGCTACGGCCGCAGAAACGGCTTCCTCTTCCAGCCAGCAGCTGCCAAGCCTGGCGCCAATGTTAGAAAAAGTGATGCCTTCAGTAGTGAGTATCAACGTTGAAGGAAGCACAACGGTACGCACGCCGCGTTTACCTCAGCAGTTCCAGCAGTTCTTCGGCGGCAACTCGCCTTTCTGTCAGGATGGTTCGCCTTTCCAGGGCTCGCCAATGTGTCAGGGCGGCGGGCCGCAGGGCGGAGCCGATACCCAACAGGAGAAATTCCGCGCGCTGGGTTCAGGCGTAGTCATCAACGCAGAGAAAGGCTATGTCGTTACCAATAATCACGTAGTCGATAACGCGACGAAAATTCAGGTGCAGCTGAGCGATGGCCGCAAATACGAAGCTAAGGTGATCGGCAAAGATCCGCGCTCCGATATTGCGCTGATCCAGCTTAAAGATGCGAAGAACCTTACGGCGATTAAGATTGCGGATTCCGATAACCTTCGCGTCGGCGACTACACCGTGGCGATTGGCAACCCCTATGGGCTGGGCGAAACGGTTACCTCCGGCATTGTTTCCGCGCTGGGCCGCAGCGGCCTGAACGTGGAAAACTATGAAAACTTTATTCAGACGGATGCGGCTATCAACCGGGGCAACTCCGGCGGCGCGCTGGTGAACCTCAACGGCGAGCTGATCGGCATTAACACCGCCATTCTGGCACCGGACGGCGGCAATATCGGCATCGGCTTCGCCATCCCAAGCGATATGGTGAAAAACCTGACGGCGCAAATGGTGGAATATGGTCAGGTGAAACGCGGCGAGTTGGGGATCATGGGCACCGAGCTGAACTCCGAGCTGGCGAAAGCAATGAAGGTGGACGCGCAGCGCGGCGCCTTTGTCAGCCAGGTACTGCCGAATTCTTCGGCGGCGAAGGCGGGCGTAAAAGCGGGCGACGTGGTGATTTCCATCAACGGCAAGCAGATTTCCAGCTTTGCAGCGCTGCGCGCGCAGGTCGGATCGCTGCCGGTCGGCACTAAAATGGCGTTGGGGCTGATCCGCGACGGCAAACCGATGACGGTCAACGTTGAGCTGCAGCAAAGCTCGCAGGCGAAAGTCGATTCCGGCAATATCTATGTCGGTATTGAGGGCGCCGATCTCAGCAACTACGATGCAAAAGGCATGAAGGGCGTGAAGGTCGATGACGTTAAGGCGGGCTCCGCCGCGGCGCGTATTGGCCTGAAGAAAGACGACGTGATTTTGGGCGTTAACCAGCAGGCGGTTGCTAACCTGGGCGAGCTGCGCAAAATCCTCGACGGCAAACCTTCCGTGCTGGCGCTGAACATTCTGCGCGGCGACGCCTCTATCTATTTGTTAATGCAGTAACTTCCTGCCGGATGCTGGCCCATAAGGCCAGCATCCCCCTTAACAACGCCTTTTCATCTTTCCGCTTATTTTTACACTCTGGATCACGCCTGGTGCATTTGCATGATGTCGCGACGCCAGCCTGCAGGTATGCTGGCCCGACGAGACATTTCAGGAGTGACGGATGGCCACCTATCATCTTGATGCCCGCCTTGCGCAGGAAATCGTTGCCCGCACCATGAAAATAATTGACAGCAATGTCAACGTGATGGACGCACGTGGCCGGATCATCGGCAGCGGCGACCGGGAACGTATTGGAGAAATGCACGAAGGCGCGCTGTTAGCGCTGTCTCAGGCACGGATCGTGGATATTGATGAAGCGGTAGCAAGACATCTGCACGGCGTGCGGCCCGGCATCAATCTGCCTATGCGTATCGATGGCGAGATCGTCGGCGTTATCGGCCTGACCGGAGAGCCGGAATCGCTGCGGCACTATGGCGAGCTGGTTTGCATGACGGCAGAAATGATGCTGGAACAGGCGCGACTGCTACATATGCTGGCGCAGGACAGCCGTCTGCGCGAAGAGCTGGTGCTGAATCTTATTCGCAGCGACACGCTTTCTCCGGCGCTGAACGAATGGGCGCAGCGGTTACGCATCGATCTTAACCAGCCGCGCGTGGTGGCAGTGGTCGAGGTCGACAGCGGCCAGCTTGGCGTGGACAGCGCCATGTCGGAACTGCAGCAGCTGCAAACGCTGCTTACCACGCCGGAGCGGGATAATTTAATCGCCATCGTGTCGCTGACCGAGATGGTGGTATTGAAACCTGCTTTTAACTCACATGGTCGCTTTGACGCGGAAGACCACCGTAAACGGGTGGCGCTTTTGCAGTCCAGAATGAAAGAAAACGGCCATCTGCGAATGCGTATTGCCTTGGGCAACTTTTTTACCGGGCCGGGCAGCATCGCCCGCTCTTATCGCACCGCGCGCACTACCATGCTGGTAGGCAAACAGCGCATGCCGGAAGAACGCAGCTATTTCTATCAGGATCTGGTGTTGCCCGTGCTGCTGGACAGCCTGCGCGGCGGCTGGCAGGCCGGAGAGCTGTCCCGACCGCTGGCAAAGCTGAAGGCCATGGACAACAATGGCCTGCTGAGAAGAACGCTAATCGCCTGGTTCAGCCACAACGTGCAGCCTTCAGCTACCGCGAAAGCGCTTTATATTCATCGTAATACGCTTGAATACCGGCTTAACCGCATTTCCGAGCTGACGGGGCTGAATCTGAGTAGTTTTGACGACAGGCTGCTGCTTTACGTAGCGTTGCAGCTGGATGATGAGCCTTAAAGCGTTGGCCGCAGAAGCTTAGAAAAGAGTGACCAATGCGCCAGGCCCTGACGCATTGAAGAACGGAAACAGAGCAGGAAGTAACGGCGTACTTAGCGGCTATTGCGCGTCAGTTTTTCCAGATCGGCCTCAATTTCGGCGATCTTGTTGGTTACCACGCCTTCCAGATGACGCAGATCGTCCAGGATTTTGCGTTTCAGATCGACTTCCACCTGATCGCGCTGGCAGATCTGATCCAGCTCGTCAATCACGTAACGCAGGTTAGGGCTGATCTCCTGGATCTCTTTGAATCCCTGGCTGACGTTATCGGCCACCACGGTTTTGCGCTGGCGCGGATATTTAAACTTCACGCTTTTAGCGAAAAACTCACCCTTGTCTTTGCGAAAGTAGATTTTCAGAATGTCGTTGCTGGCTTCCTGACGCAGGCTGTAGCGATCGATGTCGTCGGGATTGGCGATACCTAAACCTTTCAGATTGTCATACATAAGATTTTTTCCTGTGCGGGAGAATAGTCATTCGGCTGCGCTTTACAAATATTCTGTGGTGCAAGGTGCGGTTTTTACCGGCCGCGCTGCGGCGGCACGTTGCTCCCTGTTTTTGCCAGGCCTGCTCGTCCCGTGCTCAGCTGAGTATATGTGAAAATCTGAAAAGGGGCGGGTAACCTGTACGCTCGTTGGCGCGGATTATCGCCTGGTTATTGCGCAATAGCATTACTTATTTTTTGATGGAAAACATCTTTTTAAGGCAGGCGTGTAAAGAAAAACTGACGGGCCGCAAAGCGCGGCCCGGAGGAGAATTAGTCGATGGTGCGCAGCAGTTCGTTGATACCGACTTTGCCACGGGTTTTCGCATCTACTTTTTTCACGATAACCGCGCAGTACAGGCTGTAGCTGCCGTCTTTGGAAGGCAGGTTTCCGGAAACCACTACGGAGCCGGCAGGCACGCGGCCGTAGTGCACTTCGCCGGTTTCGCGGTCGTAGATTTTGGTGCTCTGGCCAATGTAGACGCCCATAGAAATCACCGCGCCTTCTTCAACGATCACGCCTTCCACGATTTCAGAGCGCGCGCCGATAAAGCAATTGTCTTCGATGATGGTCGGGTTAGCCTGCAGCGGTTCCAGCACGCCGCCGATACCGACGCCGCCGGACAGATGCACGTTTTTACCAATCTGCGCACAGGAGCCAACGGTCGCCCAGGTGTCCACCATTGAGCCTTCGTCGACATAAGCGCCAATATTGACATAAGAAGGCATCAGCACGGTATTGCGTGCGATAAAAGCGCCCTGACGAACGGCAGCCGGCGGCACCACGCGGAAACCTTCTTTCTTAAAGCGAGCGTCGTCGTAATCGGCAAATTTCATCGGAACTTTATCGTAATAACGGCTTTCTGCGCCATCAATCACCTGATTGTCATTGATGCGGAAAGAGAGCAGCACGGCCTTTTTAAGCCACTGATGCGTCACCCACTGGCCGTCGATTTTCTCAGCCACGCGCAGCGCGCCGCTGTCCAGCAGCGCGATAACCTGGTTAACCGCTTCTCGCGTAGCGGTATCGGCATTGGCTGGGGTAATCTCGGCGCGGCGCTCAAAGGCGCTCTCAATAACACTCTGTAACTGTTGCATTAATTAAGCTTTCCTGTGTCAAATCATGTTTCGGGACGCGCCTGCAGCTAATCGGCCGCGCGCCCGAAAGCGGGGTAAAAGTAAATCCTGGTCACACTTTATCGTTTGGATTAAGGGCCTCTGTCAACCGTTGTCGCAACTCGTGGCGTAATTCGCGGCTGAGCGCGCGGCGATCGCTGTTGGCCAGGATAAACAGATCCTCGACGCGCTCGCCGATGGTGCTGATGCGCGCGCCGTGCAGCGATACGTTCAGATCGGCGAAGATCTCCCCAACGCGCGCCAGCAGACCCGGCTGATCCAGGGCGATCAGTTCCATATAGGTGCGTCTGTCGGTATGGCTCGGTAAGAATTTCACTTCGGTATCCACGCTAAAATGTTTTAGCCTGGCCGACTGGCGGCGGACTCTCGCTGGCTGGAAGCTGGTTTGCCCGATAGCCTGATCCAGCGCCTGGCGGATGGCCTCGTGTCGATCCGGTGCCAGCGGGCTGCCGTCCGGCTCCAGCACGATAAAGGTATCCATCGCCATGCCGTCGCGGCTGGTAAAGATCTGCGCGTCGTGCACGCTAAGGTTGCGTCTGTCCAGCTCGCCCGCCACGGTGGCGAACAGATAAGGACGGTCCGGGCTCCAGATAAAAATTTCCGTGCCGCCGCGTGTCGCCTGAGGGCTGAGCAGCACCAGCGGCTTCGACAGATCGTGTTCCATCAAATGACGAGCGTGCCAGGCCAGCTGGTTCGGCGTATGGCGCAGGAAATAGTCCGCTCTGCAACGCGCCCAGATATCGCGCAGCGCCTGCTCATCCAGATTGTCCATACGCAGCAGCGCCAACGCCTGCAAACGGTGATGGCGGACGCGTTCTCGCAGATCAGGGCTGTGTTCCATTCCGCGCCGCAGCTGTTTCTCGGTAGCGAAAAACAGCTCGCGCAGCAGGCTCTGCTTCCAACTGTTCCACAGCGTTTCGTTGGTGGCGCAGATATCCGCTACGGTCAGACAAACCAGATAGCGCAGCCGGTTTTCGTTCTGCATCACCTCCGCGAAATGCTGGATCTCGGTGGGATCCTGAATATCGCGCCGCTGCGCCGTCACCGACATCAGCAGATGGTGACGTACCAGCCAGGCGACCAGCTGCGTTTCCCGCGAGTTCAGCCCATGCAGCTCGGCAAACTCCAGCGCGTCCTGCGCGCCCAGCACGGAGTGATCGCCGCCGCGGCCTTTGGCGATATCGTGAAACAGTCCGGCCATCAGCAGCAGCTCCGGCTGCGGCAGACGCGGCCAAATCTCTACGCAGAGCGGATGGCGTGGACGAGTCGCTTCATTGGCGAAGCTTTCCAGCTTTTGCAGGACGCGAATAGTATGCTCATCCACGGTATAGGCGTGAAACAGGTCAAACTGCATCTGGCCGACAATATTGCCCCACTGCGGCATATAGGCCCACAGCACGCTGTGACGATGCATAGGCACCAGCGCCCGGCTTACCGCGCCCGGATGTCGCAGGATGGACAGAAACAGCTCCCGCGCTTTGGGAAGCGTGCACAGCGGCTGCTGAAGCTGACGACGGGCAAAGCGCAGCTGGCGCAGCGTGGTGGAATAGATGCCGGTAATATTCGGCGTGCGCACCATCGTGTAAAACATGCGCATGATAGCAACCGGGTCGCGAGCGAACAGCGTTTCGTCAATCAAATCGATTAAGGTGCCGCGCAGCTGAAATTCATCGTCAATGGCGCGCGGTTTTTCATCCTCGCCCAGCGCCAGGATAGCCTCGTCGAACAGCTGTAGCAGCATCTGGTTCAGCTCGCCGATACGGCCGGTAACGCGATAAAAATCTTTCATCATGCGCTCGACCGGCTCGTTGCCTTCGCCCTGATAGTTCAGACGCTGCGCCACGTTCAGCTGGCGATCGAACAGCAGCCGGTTATCGTAGCGGCTGAGCGTCAGATGCAGGGCGAAACGTATACGCCACAGCAGGGACTGACACTCGTTCAGCTCGTTGCGCTCGGCCTGCGTCAGAAAGCCAAAACCGACCATTTCATCCAGGGACGTGGCGCCAAAGTGGCGGCGCGCCACCCACAGCAGCGTATGGATATCGCGCAGGCCGCCGGGACTGCTTTTGATATCCGGCTCCAGGTTATAACTGGTACCGTGATAGCGCTGGTGGCGCTCCTGCTGCTCGGCAATTTTGGCGGCGAAAAAGCGATCGGAAGGCCAGAAACCTTCGCTGAAAACGTTTTTCTGCAGTTCGAGAAACAGCGCGACGTCGCCGACCAGCAGGCGTGATTCAATCAGGTTGGTCGCGACGGTAAGATCTGACAGGCCTTCCAACAGGCACTCTTCCAGCGTTCTCACGCTGTGGCCGACTTCCAGCTTCAAATCCCACATCAGCGTCAGCAGCTCGCTGGTGCGCTGTGCATCCTCTTCGGAAAGCGGCCGTCGGCTCAGGATCAACACATCAATATCGGAAAGAGGATGCAGCTCGGCCCGCCCGTAGCCGCCCACGGCAACCAGCGCAATATCCTCCTGCTCCGGGAAACCGTAAAAGCGCCACAGGCGGCGCAGCAGGCGATCGATAAACAGCGTGCGGGCGGCGATAAGCTGCTCAACGGCTTCTCCGGCGTCAAAGGCCTGGCCCAGCCGCTGCTGGAAGTCATCAAGGTGCTGCTTCAGCGTATCGCGCGTCAGCTCCGCATCTGTCCATTCAGCAGGAGAATATGCCTGCCCGTAATCTCTAATTATCGTGTTCACGCCAGCGCTCCCGCATTCTCTGCCGCACAAAGACAAGCAGTGACAATAGCGTTTACCGGCACCCGAGATCAAAAGAAACTGGCAGATAGCAGATGGAATTTTTACCGCCGTGCTGGCTGGCAGAGCGGTAAAAAAAGAGGGAGGGCCAAATGGGTGAGTGGCCTGCCTCACTGTCGGCGGTCAGAGAACGAACGGAGCGCTATTTAAACCAGGCCGCGACGGCAGCAATAGCGGCAAGCGTGGCGGGGATAATCGTCAGCAACAGAACGGTTTGCTTGTTGATAGCTTTCTGTAACGTCTCATGAATTTCGCCCCGCAAGGAGACAATGTCGCCTTTCAGCTCGCCTTTTAAAGCGGCCATATCCTCTTTCAGCTCGCCCCTTAACGAGGCCATTTCCTCTTTCAGCTCGCCCCTTAACGAGGCCATTTCCTCCTTGAGCTCGCCGCGCATAAGCGCCATCTCGCCTCGTAACGAAATGAATTCGCCTTTAAATTCGCCGCCCATAAATGTCATTCGCTCTGTAAGCTCGCCGCGCATTGTCGCCATTTCAGTGCGAACATTCGCGACATCGGCGTGGGTGGCGAAACTCTCGGAGCGCACGGTAAGCACAGCAAGATTGTGGCTGATTACGGCGACATCGTTTTCAAGCTTCCTTACTCGCGGTTCGATATTCTCTGTCATGCCTCCTCCTCCATCGCCGCCTGAAGAGCGCAGCGCAGGCAGTCCGGGTTTATGATCGGCGTCATTCAAAGGTGCATCCCTGAGCGCGTAACCCATAGCTGCCTCCTTGATTCGTTTCCTCCTCTGGCCAGCGTGCGGCCACAGAGCAGAGGCACAGGCCTCCACAATCGGCACGGCGTCCCAACTCGTTATTAATTGTTTGCGCTAAAAGGAATGGCTTTTCCATTTGCTTGATCTCCCTGTGTAAATTAGCTGCTTCCTGCAGAAAGGCTACGGGGTAATGCCCCTACACTTTTCATGCCTTGAGCAATTTACAACCACAAGGTTAATCAGGTCCAATGAAAAAAAGTGTTCGTAAACCCTGGGCTGAATAGAAAGCCCGTCAGGCTGGATGGAAGGCAGGCAGCGAGAGCGGTAAAGAAAGATCCGGGGTGAGAGAGCAATGCTTTTGACCCGGCAGCAAAGCTGCCTGCCGGGTTATTTGACAAAGATTACGCGTCGGCGGTCAGGATTGCCGAAATAGTGTCGTCTTTACGCAGCGTCATAATTTCGCAGCCTGTTTCCGTCACCACGATGGTGTGTTCATACTGGGCGGAGAGACTGCGGTCTTTGGTTTTCACCGTCCAGCCGTCTTTCATGCTGCGAATGCGATAATCGCCTGCGTTAACCATCGGCTCGATGGTAAAGGCCATACCGGCCTGCAGCACCACGCCGCCGTCGTCCGCGTCATAGTGCAGCACCTGCGGCTCTTCATGAAAGCCTTTGCCGATGCCGTGACCGCAATATTCGCGTACTACGGAAAAATCCTGTGCTTCAACAAATTTCTGGATTTCGCGACCGATAGTGCGCAGGCGAATTCCTGGCTTCACCATACGCAGCGCCAGATAGAGGCTCTCCTGAGTTACGCGGCAAAGGCGTTCGCCCTGAATAGTCGGTTTGCCGACGATATACATTTTAGAGGTATCGCCGTGATATTCGTCTTTAATGACGGTTACGTCGATATTGACGATATCGCCATCCTTCAGGATTTTGTCATCGCTTGGAATACCGTGGCACACCACTTCGTTGACCGAGATGCAAACGGATTTAGGGAAGCCGTGATAGCCCAGGCTGGCCGAAACGGCTTGCTGGGTGTTAACGATATAGTCATGGCACAGGCGATCGAGTTCGCCGGTGCTGACGCCGGGCTTGACGTGCTCTTCGATCATTTCCAGCACTTCTGCCGCCAGGCGACCGGCTACGCGCATTTTCGCGATTTCTTCAGGGGTTTTGATTGTAATTGCCATTAATTTAGTCCGCAGCTGTCGCTATTTTCGACAATAATAAAGGAAGTGCAGCAATGTTAGCAGCCCACCTGGCCGCTGCCAATTCCCGTTTACGGCGCGGCAAGTAAAGCGAACAATCATTGGCTTCACCTGCGTCTTTATGGTATAAAGCGCGCCGACGATTCTCTGTGGGCAAGATTGCAGAGAAACGCATAACTCTCACTATGTGTAAATAACACACATGTATCGACACGTACGCCGGGGTGCCTTAAAGCGCTGCGCAAGCGGCCCGAGAGGTCGGTCGTATGGGATACATGGAGGCTTAACCCCAATCAATTTACAGAGGTAATCATGGCAACTGTTTCCATGCGCGACATGCTCAAGGCTGGTGTACACTTCGGTCACCAGACCCGTTACTGGAACCCAAAAATGAAGCCATTCATTTTCGGCGCTCGTAACAAAGTTCACATCATCAACCTTGAAAAAACCGTACCAATGTTCAACGAAGCGCTGGCTGAACTGAACAAGATCGCTGCCCGTAAAGGCAAGATTCTGATGGTTGGTACCAAGCGCGCTGCAAGCGAAGCGGTAAAAGAGTCTGCGCTGAGCTGCGACCAGTTCTTCGTAAACCATCGCTGGTTAGGCGGTATGCTGACCAACTGGAAAACCGTTCGTCAGTCCATCAAGCGTCTGAAAGATCTGGAAACTCAGTCTCAGGATGGCACCTTTGACAAACTGACCAAAAAAGAAGCGCTGATGCGTGCTCGTGAACTGGCCAAGCTGGAAAACAGCCTGGGCGGTATCAAAGACATGGGCGGCCTGCCAGACGCGCTGTTCGTTGTCGATGCTGACCACGAACACATCGCTATCAAAGAAGCAAACAACCTGGGCATCCCGGTTTTCGCTATCGTTGATACCAACTCTGATCCAGACGGCGTTGACTACATCATCCCAGGCAACGACGATGCAATCCGTGCTGTAAGCCTGTACCTGACCGCTGTGGCTACCACCGTACGTGAAGGTCGCTCTCAGGACCTGGCTCAGCAGGCAGAAGAAAGCTTCGCTGAAGCTGAGTAATAAGGTTTGCTCCACAGAGAGCCCTTATACCCGTCAGGGTAAAATCAGATGTTAATCTGTAAGGGGCCTTAATTGGCCCCTTTATTTTGAATTCGCTTTGCCGCTGGTGACCCATCGGCGGGGCAATATTTCTCCCGAGAAACAGGCATCTGTTGTGGCGCCATCAGGCGAACCGGGCAGGTGCTGAGCTAACCGAGGATTCGAGAATGGCTGAAATTACTGCTGCTCTGGTAAAAGAACTGCGCGAGCGCACTGGCGCTGGCATGATGGATTGTAAAAAAGCGCTGACCGAAGCTAGCGGCGACATCGAGCTGGCGATCGAGAACATGCGTAAATCTGGCGCGATCAAAGCGGCGAAAAAAGCAGGCAACGTGGCTGCTGACGGCGTGATCAAAACCAAAATCGACGGCAACTACGGCGTGATCCTGGAAGTTAACTGCCAGACCGACTTCGTTGCTAAAGACGGCGGTTTCCAGGCGTTCGCTGACAAGGTGCTGGATGCGGCTGTTGCCGGCAAAATCACCGATGTTGAAGTGCTGAAAGCGCAGTTCGAAGAAGAGCGCGTTGCGCTGGTTGCTAAAATCGGCGAAAACATCAACATTCGTCGCGTCGCGACCCTGGAAGGCGACGTGCTGGGCAGCTACCTGCACGGCGCACGTATCGGCGTACTGATCTCTGCAACCAACGCTGACGAAGAGCTGGTTAAGCAGCTGGCCATGCACGTTGCGGCAAGCAAGCCAGAATTCGTTAAGCCAGAAGACGTGTCTGCAGACGTGGTAGAGAAAGAATACCAGGTTCAGCTGGATATCGCGATGCAGTCCGGTAAGCCGAAAGAAATCGCAGAGAAAATGGTTGAAGGCCGCATGAAGAAATTCACCGGCGAAGTTTCTCTGACCGGTCAGCCTTTCGTGATCGACCCGTCTAAAACCGTTGGCCAGCTGCTGAAAGAGCAGGGCGCTGACGTGGTTAACTTCATCCGCTTTGAAGTGGGCGAAGGCATTGAGAAAGCCGAGACCGATTTCGCAGCAGAAGTTGCGGCGATGTCTAAGCAGTCTTAATCGTTTGATCAGAACCGCCATCCGGCGGTTCTTTTTTATCTGCCGTATCCGGCAATTTTCAGTCTCATCCCAATAGCATTTTCTCACTACTCGCGGGATGATAGCGCAGATTTAACTCCTCAATACTGCTTCCAGGAAAAAAACCATGGCGACCAATGCAAAACCTGTTTATCAACGTATCCTGCTGAAACTGAGCGGCGAAGCTCTGCAAGGCGCGGAAGGCTTCGGTATCGACGCCAGCGTGCTGGATCGTATGGCTCAGGAAGTGAAGGAACTGGTTGAGCTGGGTATTCAGGTAGGTGTGGTTATCGGTGGCGGCAACCTGTTCCGCGGTGCGGGCCTGGCACAGGCCGGCATGAATCGCGTTGTGGGCGACCACATGGGTATGCTGGCAACCGTAATGAACGGTCTGGCGATGCGTGACGCGCTGCACCGCGCCTACGTTAATGCTCGTCTGATGTCGGCTATTCCGCTGAACGGCGTATGTGACAACTACAGCTGGGCAGAAGCGATCAGCCTGCTGCGCAACAACCGCGTGGTGATCTTCTCCGCCGGCACCGGCAACCCGTTCTTTACTACGGATTCGGCGGCCTGCCTGCGCGGTATCGAAATCGAAGCGGACGTCGTGCTGAAAGCGACCAAGGTTGACGGCGTTTACTCTGACGATCCGGTAAAAAATCCGGACGCCACGATGTACGATCAGCTGAGCTACACCGAAGTGTTGGAACGTGAATTGAAAGTGATGGATCTGGCCGCCTTTACGCTGGCCCGTGACCATAAACTACCGATCCGCGTCTTCAATATGAACAAGCCGGGCGCGCTGCGCCGCGTAGTGATGGGTGAAAAAGAAGGCACCCTGATTACGCAATAATGTCCGTTAGCACATAAAATAAGGTATATTCTGCCTTTGTAGTGCGTTACGCACGCTAACAGATAGCTAACAGGCTCTTCTGAGCCTGTCAGGTTAACCAGAATTCAAGGGTTACAACGTGATTAACGAAATCAGAAAAGATGCTGAAACGCGCATGGACAAGTGCCTGGAAGCATTTAAAAACCACATCAGCAAAATCCGCACCGGCCGCGCGTCGCCAAGCATTCTTGACGGCATCATGGTCGATTATTACGGCTCCGCCACGCCGCTGCGTCAGCTGGCCAGCGTGACCGTAGAGGATTCCCGTACGCTGAAAATCAACGTATTTGACCGCTCGATCAGCGCGGCCGTTGAAAAAGCGATCATGGCTTCTGACCTGGGCCTGAACCCAAGCTCAGCGGGCAGCGACATTCGCGTGCCGCTTCCGGCGCTGACGGAAGAGCGTCGTAAAGACCTGATTAAAATCGTGCGCGGCGAAGCCGAGCAGGGTCGCGTTTCCGTACGTAACGTGCGTCGCGATGCCAACGATAAGGTTAAAGCGCTGCTGAAAGATAAAGAAATCAGCGAAGATGAAGAGCGTCGTTCTCAGGATGATATCCAGAAAATGACCGACGTGTTCATCAAGAAAGTCGATGCCGCGCTGGCAGAAAAAGAAGCGGAGCTGATGGACTTCTGAGTCGATCCGCGCCGTGACTTAACGCCGTACAGGGTGCCTTTTTCGGAGGGTAGTCTTACGGCGTTTTGCATTTAATCCCCTGGCTGGCGACTTATCGTCGCAGGTCACTACACAGAGCACCTTCATGAAGCAACTGACCATTCTCGGTTCCACCGGTTCAATCGGTACCAGCACGCTGGCCGTCATTAAAGCGAATCCCGATCTGTTCGCCGTTAAGGCGCTGGTGGCCGGGCATAACGTCGGGCTGATGGCGGAACAGTGTCTCGCTTTCCGGCCGGCTTATGCGGCCATGGCCGACGAGAAGTCCGCCAGCGCCTTACGGCTGCGGTTGAAAGAGCTGAACGTGGCGACCGAGGTGCTGAGCGGCGAACAGGCTGCCTGCGATCTGGCCGCGCTGGACGACGTGGATCAGGTTATGGCGGCGATCGTTGGCGCGGCAGGCCTGCTGCCGACGCTGGCGGCCATACGCGCCGGTAAGGCCGTGCTGTTGGCCAACAAAGAGTCGCTGGTCACCTGCGGCCAGCTGTTTCTGGAGGCGGTAAGCGAATTTAAAGCGCAGCTGCTGCCGGTCGATAGCGAGCATAATGCCATTTTTCAGAGTTTGCCCGCTTCCCTCCAGCGCCAGTTAGGATACGCTTCTCTACAAGATAATGGCATTGACAGCATTATTCTTACGGGGTCGGGTGGCCCTTTCCGTGAAACGCCGCTGGCGGACCTGGCGCAGATGACGCCGGATCAGGCCTGCGCGCATCCGAACTGGACGATGGGGCGAAAAATCTCCGTTGATTCGGCCACCATGATGAATAAAGGTTTGGAATATATTGAAGCCCGCTGGCTTTTTAATGCGACCGACGCGCAGATGGAAGTGGTGCTGCATCCGCAATCGGTGATCCATTCCATGGTGCGCTACCGTGACGGCAGCGTGCTGGCGCAAATGGGGTCGCCGGATATGCGTACGCCTATCGCTCACGTAATGGCCTGGCCGCAGCGAGTGCAGTCCGGCGCAAAACCGTTGGATTTTGCCCGCATGAGCGCCCTGACGTTCGCCGAGCCGGACTATGCGCGTTATCCCTGCCTCAAGCTGGCTATCGACGCCTGTAAAACCGGGCAGGCCGCGACTACCGCGCTGAACGCCGCTAATGAGATCGCCGTTGCCGCTTTTCTGGATGCGCAAATCTGTTTTACCGATATTGCGCGGGTAAATATGAGCGTTCTCGAAACGCTTTCCTGCCGCGAGCCGGAGAGCGTGGAGGCGGTACTGGATATCGACAGGCGCGCGCGCGCTACGGCGAAAACCTGTTTGTCGCGTTTTCCAACCGCACGCTAACCAGCGTGCGTTTGTGGGGCAGGGGTGGAGGTGTTACAATCTGCGCCCGTCCTTAAAGCGACGTAGCGATACAGCGACAGCTGCCGTGGCCGACACGGCTTTTTTACGTCAAGCGGGCAAACTATTTCAGAAACCGTCGTATTTCTGATTAAAGGAAATAATTACGCGTTATGTCGTCCGAAAATCAAATAAAAACCGATGACCAGTCGGGAGAAAATCCCCGCCACGTGGCCATCATTATGGATGGCAATGGCCGCTGGGCCAAAAACCAGGGGAAAATGCGCATTACCGGCCATAAGGCGGGCGTAAAGTCCGTGCGCCGCGCGGTAAGTTTTGCCGTCAGCAATAAGCTGGATGCGCTGACCCTGTATGCCTTCAGCAGCGAAAACTGGAACCGTCCTCCGCAGGAAGTGATGGCGCTGATGGAGCTGTTTGTCTGGGCTCTGGACAGCGAGGTGAAAAGCCTCCATAAACATAACGTACGCCTGCGAATTATTGGCGATACGGGCCGATTTAACGCTCGTTTGCAGGAGCGTATCCGGCGCGCCGAGGAACTGACTCAGCAAAATAATGGACTTACCCTGAACATTGCCGCGAATTATGGCGGACGTTGGGATATTATTCATAGCGTCAGGAAAATTGCAGAACAGGTGCAGGAAGGTCTGGTTCGTCCGGATCAGATCGAGGAAGAAACCCTCGCACAGCATCTTTGTCTCAACGATCTGGCACCTGTGGATCTGGTAATAAGGACAGGGGGAGAGCATCGAATCAGTAATTTCTTGCTGTGGCAGGTTGCCTATGCGGAGTTCTTTTTTACCGATGTTCTTTGGCCTGATTTTGATGAACAAGTTTTTGAAGGTGCACTGAATGCGTTTGCACAACGAGAGCGTCGCTTTGGCGGCGCAGCACCCGGCGGCGCCTGAGCGCACTGGGGGTAATCCTTGCTGAAGTCACGCCTGATTACCGCATTGATACTTATCCCGATTGTGATTGCGGCGCTGTTTCTGCTGCCGCCTGCCGGTTTTGCTATCGTCACGCTGGCTATCTGTATGCTGGCGGCGTGGGAGTGGGGTCAGTTCGCTGGCCTGGCCTCCAGCTCCCAGCGCGTCTGGCTCGCGGTTCTGTGCGGGCTGCTGCTGGCGTTCATGACGTTTACGCTGCCTGCTTACCATCCTGTGCATCTTCCCCTTATTGCGGGCTCGCTTTGGGCGGCGCTGGGCTGGTGGATAGTCGCGCTGGTGCTGGTGCTCACCTATCCTGCATCGGCATCGCTGTGGCGCGCTTCTCGTGTCTTACGCCTGCTGTTTGGTATTCTTACCATCGTGCCCTTTTTCTGGGGCATGGTGGCGCTGCGCCAGTACCATTACGACAGCGACCATTTTGCCGGCGCCTGGTGGCTGCTCTACGTGCTGTTTCTGGTATGGGGCGCGGATTCCGGGGCCTACATGTTTGGTCGTCTGTTCGGCAAACACAAGCTGGCGCCAAGAGTTTCGCCGGGGAAAACCTGGGAAGGGTTTTTTGGCGGCCTGGTCACTACGGGCATTATCGCCTGGCTGTTCGGGCTGTGGGCGCCGCTGAGCGTATCGCCTGTGACGCTGCTGACCTGCTCCATTGTCGCCACGCTGGCTTCCGTATTGGGCGATTTGACCGAGAGCATGTTCAAGCGCGAAGCGGGCATTAAAGACAGCGGACAGCTTATTCCAGGTCATGGTGGTATTCTGGATCGTATCGATAGCCTGACGGCGGCGGTGCCGGTATTCGCCTGCCTGCTGTTGCTGGCTTTCGGCACGCTATAAGGGACGTTATGTTGAGTATACTCTGGAGCCTTGGGGCCTTTATCGTTGCGCTGGGCATTCTGATCACCGTGCATGAATTTGGCCATTTCTGGGTGGCGCGCCGCTGCGGTGTCAAAGTCGAACGCTTTTCTGTCGGCTTTGGCAAGGCGCTGTGGCGACGTCGCGACAGCCAGGGCACCGAGTATGTTATCGCGCTGATCCCGCTGGGCGGCTATGTTAAAATGCTCGACGAACGCGTCGAAAGCGTGCCGCCGGAGCTTCGCCATCTCTCCTTTAATAATAAAACCGTCGCGCAGCGCGCCGCTATTATCAGCGCCGGCCCGCTGGCTAATTTCCTGTTTGCCATCTTTGCTTACTGGCTGGTTTTTATCATCGGCGTGCCTGGCGTACGGCCGGTTGTTGGTGAAATAGTGAGCGGTTCGCAGGCTGCCGAGGCGCAAATTGCGCCTGGAATGGAACTTAAGGCCGTTGACGGTATCGAAACGCCTGACTGGGAAGCTGTGCGGATGGCGCTGGTAGCGAAAATTGGCGACCAGCAGACTACGCTCAGCGTGGCGCCTTTCGGCACCAGCCAGGTTCAGGATGTCCGGCTTGATTTGCGTAACTGGCATTTCGCGCCTGACAGGGAGGATCCGGTCGCGTCGCTGGGCATTCATCCTCGCGGTCCGCAGGTTGAAACCGTGCTGGCAGAAATCCAATCCGGCTCCGCTGCGGCCAGAGCAGGTTTGCAAGCAGGCGACAGGATCGTTAAAGTCGGGGGTCAGCCGTTGGCGCAGTGGCAGCAGTTTGTCGCCGAGGTTCGCGATAATCCCGGCAGGCCGCTGGCGGTTGAAGTTGAGCGACAGGGTGCATCAGTGGCCCTGACGCTGACGCCGGATGTTAAGCCGGGCAACAAAGCGGAAGGGTTTGCGGGCGTGATCCCACGCATCGTTCCGCTGCCGGACGAATACAAAACGGTTCGCCAGTATGGGCCGTTTGCGGCCGTTGGCGAGGCCAGCGTCAAAACCTGGCAGCTGATGAAGCTGACGGTGACGATGCTGGGCAAGCTGATAGTTGGCGAAGTGAAGTTGAACAATCTCAGCGGGCCGATTTCTATCGCCCAGGGTGCTGGGATGTCGGCGGAATATGGCTTGATTTATTACCTGATGTTTCTTGCGCTAATCAGCGTGAATCTCGGGATTATCAATCTGTTCCCCTTGCCGGTATTAGATGGTGGACATTTGCTGTTTCTGGCGATCGAAAAGATCAAAGGTGGGCCGGTGTCTGAGCGAGTTCAGGACTTCAGTTATCGCATTGGCTCGGTTTTGCTGGTGCTGTTAATGGGGCTTGCACTATTCAATGATTTCTCGCGTCTCTGACAGGGTCAAACCTGCCTGATGCGAGAACCAGTTAGGAAGAATGCATAACAACGATGGCGATGAAAAAGTTGCTCATAGCGTCGCTGCTGTTTAGCAGCGCCACCGTATACGCGGCAGACGGCTTCGTGGTGAAGGATATCCATTTCGAAGGCCTGCAGCGAGTCGCCGTCGGGGCGGCATTGCTCAGTATGCCTGTCCGCGTAGGAGATACCGTCTCCGATGATGATCTCAGTAATACCATCCGCGCCCTTTTTGCGACCGGGAACTTCGAAGATGTTCAGGTTCTGCGCGACGGCAATACGCTGATCGTTCAGGTGAAAGAGCGTCCGACCATTGCCAGCATCACCTTCTCCGGCAACAAAGCGGTGAAGGATGACATGCTCAAGCAGAACCTGGAAGCGTCCGGCGTGCGGGTGGGCGAAGCCCTGGACCGCACCACTATCTCGACTATCGAGAAAGGGCTGGAGGATTTCTACTACAGCGTCGGTAAATACAGCGCCAGCGTTAAGGCCGTTGTTACGCCGCTGCCGCGTAACCGCGTCGATCTGAAGCTGGTCTTTACCGAAGGCGTGTCTGCGAAAATTCAGCAGATCAACGTGGTCGGCAATAAAGCCTTCAGCTCGGACGAGCTGATCTCGCGCTTCCAGCTGCGTGATGAAGTGCCATGGTGGAACCTGGTCGGCGACCGTAAATATCAGAAGCAGAAACTGGCGGGCGACCTGGAAACCCTGCGCAGCTTCTATCTGGATCGTGGCTATGCGCGCTTTAATATCGACTCCACCCAGGTCAGCCTGACGCCGGATAAAAAAGGCATTTATATCACCATCAATATTAACGAAGGCGATCAGTACAAGCTTTCCGGCGTAGTGGTGAACGGCAGCATGGCGGGACACTCGGCGGAAGTTGAATCCCTGTCCAAAATTCAGCCGGGCGAACTCTATAACGGTGCCAAAGTCACCAAAATGGAAGACGACATCAAGAAGATGTTCGGTCGCTACGGCTATGCCTATCCGCGCGTGATGACGCAGCCGGAAATCAACGACGCGGATAAAACCGTGAAGCTGCACGTCAACGTGGATGCGGGCAACCGTTACTACGTGCGTAAAGTGCGTTTTGAAGGCAACGATACCTCGAAAGATTCCGTACTGCGTCGCGAAATGCGTCAGATGGAAGGCGCGTGGCTGGGTAGCGATCTGGTCGAGCAGGGCAAAGAGCGTCTGAATCGTACCGGCTACTTTGAAACGGTGGAAACCGATACGCAGCGCGTGCCTGGCGCACCCGATCAGGTAGACGTGGTCTACAAGGTCAAAGAGCGCAACACCGGTACCTTTAACTTCGGCGTGGGTTACGGTACGGAAAGCGGCGTCAGCTTCCAGGTCGGCGTTACGCAGGAAAACTGGCTGGGCACGGGTAATACCGTCGGCATCAGCGGCACCAAAAACGATTATCAGACCTATGCTGAATTCTCGCTGACCGATCCGTACTTTACGGTCGACGGCGTCAGCCTGGGCGGTCGTGTCTTCTATAACGACTTTAAAGCGGATGACGCGGATCTGTCTGACTATACCAACAGAAGCTATGGTCTGGACGGCACGCTGGGCTTCCCGGTTAACGAGAACAACACGCTGCGCGTGGGTCTGGGCTATGTCCATAACGACCTGTCCAACATGCAGCCGCAGATCGCCATGTTCCGTTATCTGCGCTCCGTGGATCAGAACCCGGATCTGAACAAAGACGCTGACTATTCCGCAGACGACTTCACGTTCAACTACGGCTGGACGTACAACACGCTGGATCGCGGCTTCTTCCCAACCTCGGGTAACCGTACCAACCTGAATGGTAAAATCACCATTCCAGGCTCGGACAACGCCTTCTATAAAGCGACGCTGGATACGCAGCAGTATCTGCCGCTGAATCAGGATCGTACCTGGGTGCTGTTGGGTCGTGGTCGTGTAGGCTATGGTGATGGACTGAGCGGCAAAGAACTGCCGTTCTACGAAAACTTCTATGCGGGTGGCTCAAGCACCGTACGTGGTTTCCGCTCCAACACCATTGGTCCGAAGGCGGCTTACTACAATAACAACTCCAGCACCTGCTCAACGGGAACGCTGTGTGATTCCAACGATGCGGTCGGCGGTAACGCGATGGCAACAGCCAGCGCCGAGCTGATCACGCCAACGCCGTTCCTTAGCGAGAAATATGCGAATTCCGTGCGTACCTCGCTGTTCGTCGATGCCGGTACCGTGTGGGATACCGCATGGGAAAATACCGCAGAAACGCGCGCGGCAGGCATTCCGGACTACAGCGAGCCGAGCAATATTCGTATGTCGGCCGGTCTGGCGCTGCAGTGGATGTCACCACTGGGGCCGCTGGTGTTCTCATACGCTCAGCCGTTCAAGAAATATGATGGTGATAAAGCCGAACAGTTCCAGTTTAATATCGGTAAAACCTGGTAAGCTGCTACGCTTTGCAAACTTTGAGAAAAGCGCTGTCTGACTTTTCTCAACGCTCGCGGTGTCATACCGCGAGTATCGCGCCGTTCACTGGCAGCCTCGCGCTGCCTTAACGCGCAACACATGTGTCCTGGACACAAACGTTGATGGTAAGGAGTTTATAGTGAAAAAGTTGTTGTGTGCCGCAGGCCTCTCTCTCGCTCTGGCGGTTTCCGCCGGCGCTCAGGCCGCTGACAAGATTGCAGTGGTAAACGTTTCCAGCATTTTCCAACAGTTACCGGCGCGTGCGACAGTTGCGAAACAGCTTGAAAATGAGTTTAAAGGCCGTGCGACTGAACTGCAGGGAATGGAACGCGATCTGCAAACCAAAATGCAGCGTCTGCAGCGTGACGGTTCTACCATGAAAGCAAGCGAGCGCAGCCGTCTGGAAAAAGACGTGATGGCGCAGCGTGAAACCTTCTCCAGCAAAGCCCAGGCTTTCGAGCAGGATAACCGTCGCCGTCAGGCAGAAGAGCGTAACAAAATCCTGAGCCGTATTCAGGATGCAGTGAAAAAAGTCGCGGCTGACGAAGGTTACGACGTCGTGGTCGATGCCAACGCCGTGGCTTACGCCAGCTCATCCAAAGACATCACTGCTGATGTTCTGAAACAGGTTAAATAATCAATGTCTTCAATTCGACTGGCTGATTTAGCCCAGCAGTTGGATGCAGATTTGCACGGAGATGGCGATATCGTCATCTCCGGCATTGCTTCTATGCAATCCGCCCAATCCGGTCAAATCACCTTTCTTTCCAACAGCCGCTATCGCGAACAGCTGGCAGCCTGTAAGGCTTCCGCCGTGGTGCTGCAGGCGGCGGACGTAGAATTTTGCCAGAGCGCCGCTCTGGTGGTGAAAGACCCCTACCTGACCTATGCGCGTATGGCGCAGATTCTGGACACCACGCCGCAGCCAGCGACGAATATTGCGCCAGGCGCAGTTATCGACGCTACGGCGAAGCTGGGTAAAAATGTTTCCGTCGGCGCGAACGCCGTTATCGAATCCGGCGTAGAGCTGGGCGATAACGTGGTGATTGGCGCCGGCTGCTTTATCGGTAAAAACACCCGTATTGGCGCGGGTACGCGCCTGTGGGCCAACGTTTCCGTCTATCACGAAGTACAGATCGGCGAAAATTGCCTGATCCAGTCCGGCACCGTTATTGGCGCGGACGGCTTTGGTTACGCGAACGATCGCGGCAACTGGGTGAAAATACCGCAGCTGGGTACGGTCATTATCGGCGATCGCGTTGAAATTGGCGCCTGTACCACTATCGATCGCGGCGCGTTGGATAACACTCAGATTGGGAATGGTGTTATCATTGACAACCAGTGCCAGATTGCACACAACGTGGTGATTGGCGACAATACCGCGGTAGCAGGCGGCGTAATCATGGCGGGCAGCCTGAAAATCGGCCGCTACTGCATGATTGGCGGCGCCAGCGTGATCAACGGCCACATGGAAATTTGTGACAAAGTGACGGTCACGGGGATGGGAATGGTTATGCGACCAATCACCCAACCTGGGGTATACTCGTCCGGGATCCCGCTGCAACCGAATAAAAACTGGCGTAAAACCGCCGCGCTGGTCATGAACATCGATGAGATGAGCAAGCGCTTAAAAGCTGTTGAGCGTAAAGTCAGCGCGGAATGAGCGTCTGGTTGTTGAACCGCCTTCACTATTCCGCTGCACCTTGTGGAATATAAAAAGAATGCTAAGCATGGAAGGCTGGTGCACGGAAACTGATTTGCGGCCTGCGGACGATGCTCTCGTTGCAGGCCGTGTTATTGATGCCATCAGAATTTTTAGGACAGGAAGAGTATTTTGACTACTGAAACTCATACTCTGAAAATTGAAGAGATTATTGAACTGCTGCCGCACCGCTATCCGTTTCTGCTGGTCGATCGCGTATTGGAATTTGAGGAACATAAGTTTCTGCGTGCGGTAAAAAACGTATCGGTCAACGAACCGTTTTTCCAGGGCCATTTCCCTGGTAAACCGATTTTTCCAGGCGTGCTGATTTTAGAAGCCATGGCGCAGGCGACCGGTATTCTGGCGTTTAAAAGCGTGGGCAAACTTGAGCCGGGCGAGCTGTACTATTTTGCCGGCATCGATGAAGCTCGCTTCAAGCGTCCGGTCGTACCGGGCGATCAGATGATTATGGAAGTCACCTTCGAGAAAACCCGCCGTGGTCTGACCCGCTTTAAAGGCGTGGCGACCGTTGACGGTAAAATTGTCTGCGAAGCAACCATGATGTGTGCGCGCAGCCGGGAGGCGTAATTCGTGATTGATGAAACTGCTGTTATCCACCCCAGTTCAGTGATTGAAGAGGGCGCCGTCATTGGCGCTCGCGTGCATATTGGCCCGTTTTGCTTTATAGGCGCTAACGTTGAGATTGGCGAAGGCACCGTGCTGAAATCGCACGTGGTGGTCAATGGGCATACGAAGATTGGTAAAGACAACACGATTTACCAGTTTGCGTCCATCGGCGAGGTCAACCAGGATCTGAAGTATGCTGGCGAACCGACCCGCGTGGAAGTTGGCGATCGCAACAGCATCCGCGAAAGCGTCACCATCCATCGCGGCACCTCGCAGGCGGACGGCCTGACCAAAGTCGGCAGCGATAACCTGCTGATGGTTAACGTGCACGTTGCGCACGACTGCGTAATTGGCGATCGCTGCATTCTCGCTAATAACGCTACGCTTGGCGGTCACGTCACCGTGGATGACTTTGCCATTATTGGCGGGATGACAGCCGTTCATCAATTCTGCATCATCGGCGCGCACGTGATGGTCGGCGGCTGTTCCGGCGTTGCCCAGGACGTTCCGCCTTTCGTGATCGCGCAGGGCAACCACGCCACGCCGTTCGGCATCAACCTGGTAGGCCTGCAGCGTCGCGGCTTCAGTAAAGAAGCACTGCACGCGATCCGCAACGCCTATAAGGTACTTTACCGCAGCGGTAAAACGCTGGACGAAGCGAAGCCGGAAATCGCCGACATCGCTCGCGAGCATCCTGAAGTGCAGCCGTTCTTCGATTTCTTCGCCCGTTCTACCCGGGGTTTGATCCGTTAAGCCATGCCTCAGCCATTAACGATAGCCCTCGTCGCCGGAGAAACCTCCGGCGATATTCTTGGTGCCGGTCTGATCCGTGCCCTGAAGAGCAAGCACCCGGATACGCGCTTTGTCGGCGTAGCCGGGCCGCTGATGCAGGCTGAAGGCTGCGAAGCCTGGTACGAGATGGAAGAGCTGGCGGTGATGGGCGTCGTGGAAGTGCTGGAACGCCTGCCGCGCCTGCTGAAGATCCGCCGCGATCTGACGCAGCGCTTCAGCGAGCTTAAACCGGATGTTTTTGTCGGCATTGATGCGCCGGACTTCAACATTACGCTGGAAGGGCGCCTGAAGCAGCGCGGGATCCGCACCATCCACTACGTTAGTCCGTCCGTATGGGCGTGGCGACAGAAGCGCGTCTTCAAAATTGGTCGCTCGACCGATCTGGTGCTGGCGTTTTTACCGTTTGAAAAAGCCTTTTACGATCGCTATAACGTTCCCTGTCGCTTTATTGGTCATACAATGGCCGATGCGATGCCGATCGAGCCGGACAAGCGCGCCGCGCGGCTGGAGCTGGGTATTGCGGAAGGGGTGCCCTGCCTGGCACTGCTGCCGGGCAGCCGCAATGCGGAAGTAGAAATGCTCAGCGCCGATTTTTTGCGCACTGCAGAGCTGCTGCGCGCCAAATGGCCCAATCTTGAAATCGTGGTGCCGCTGGTGAATCCACGGCGTCGCGAGCAGTTCGAAAAGATAAAAGCGGAAGTCGCGCCCGATTTGCCAATGCATCTGCTGGATGGCAAAGGCCGTCAGGCGATGATCGCCAGCGATGCGGCGCTGCTCGCTTCCGGCACGGCCGCGCTGGAGTGTATGCTGGCGAAATGCCCGATGGTGGTAGGCTACCGCATGAAGCCTTTTACCTTCTGGCTGGCGAAGCGCCTGGTGAAAACCGACTACGTCTCGCTGCCAAATCTGTTAGCCGGCCGCGAGCTGGTGAAAGAGCTGTTGCAGGATGAGTGCCAGCCGGCCCAGCTGGCGGCCGCGCTGGAACCGCTGCTGGCGCAGGGCGAAACCCGCGATCGCCTGCTGGCGACCTTTACCGAACTGCATCACCAAATTCGCTGGAATGCCGACGAGCAGGCCGCCGCCGCCGTACTGGAGCTGTGTTAATGAGTTTTATCTATCCCCAGGCCAGCCTGATTGCTGGCGTGGATGAAGTAGGCCGCGGCCCGTTAGTCGGCGCGGTCGTGACCGCTGCGGTTATCCTTGACCCGGCAAAACCGATCGTTGGCCTGGCCGACTCGAAGAAGCTGTCGGAAAAACGCCGTCTGGCGCTGTTCGATGAGATCAAAGAGAAGGCGTTAAGCTGGAGCCTGGGCCGCGCGGAACCGGAAGAAATCGACCAGCTGAATATTCTGCACGCCACCATGCTGGCGATGCAGCGCGCCGTGGCGGGCCTGGCGATCGTGCCGGATTTCGTGCTGATCGACGGCAACCGCTGTCCGGCGCTGCCGATGCCCGCGCAGGCGGTGGTCAAAGGCGACAGCCTGGTGGCGGAAATCAGCGCCGCGTCGATTATCGCCAAAGTGACGCGCGATAAAGAAATGGCAGAGCTGGATCTCCTGTTCCCGCAGTATGGCTTCGCCCAGCATAAGGGCTACCCAACGGCGCTGCATATGGAGCGGCTGGCGCTGCACGGCGCTACGCCACATCATCGCCGCAGCTTCGCGCCGGTGCGCAATGCGCTGCTGGATGCCGAAGTGCTCGCTGCGGCCCGATAACAAGTTTTCAGCAGGATTAAAGATGGCCGAACCTCGTTTTGTTCATTTACGCGTACACAGCGACTACTCCATGGTGGATGGATTAGCCAAGACTGCCCCGCTGGTGAAAAAAGCGGCGGCGATGGGTATGCCCGCCATAGCCATTACGGACTTCACCAACCTTTGCGGGCTGGTGAAGTTTTATGGCACGGCACACGGTCAGGGCATGAAGCCGATTATCGGCGCGGACTTTAACGTTGCCAGCGAGGCGATGGGCGAAGAGCTGTCGCAGCTGACCGTGCTGGCCGCGACCAATACCGGCTACCAGAATCTTACCCTGCTGATTTCACGCGCCTATCAGCGCGGCTATGGCGCGGCCGGCCCGACCATCGATCGCGACTGGCTGATTGAGCTGAACGAAGGCCTGATCCTGCTTTCCGGCGGTCGTCGGGGCGACGTTGGCAAAATGCAGCTGCGCGGCAACCAGACGCAGGTGGCCGAATGCCTGGCGTTCTACAAGCAATATTTCCCCAATCGTTACTATCTGGAGCTGATCCGCACCGGTCGACCTGACGAAGAGTCCTGGCTGCACGCCGCCGTTGAGCTGGCCACGGCCGAAGGTATTCCGGTTGTGGCGACCAATGAAGTCTGCTTCCTGGAAGAGGACGATTTTGACGCGCATGAAATCCGCGTAGCCATCCACGACGGCTTCACGCTGGACGATCCCAAACGGCCACGCCTCTACAGTCCTCAGCAATATTTGCGCAGCGTTGATGAGATGTGCGAGCTGTTCTCGGACATCCCGGAAGCGCTGGCGAACAGCGTGGAAATTGCTAAGCGTTGTAACGTGACTATTCGCCTGGGCGAATACTTCCTGCCGCAGTTCCCGACCGGCGATATGTCCACCGAAGATTTCCTGGTGATGAAATCGAAAGAGGGGCTGGAAGAGCGGCTGGAGTTTCTGTTCCCGGACCCGGAAGTGCGCGCGCAAAAAAGGCCGGCATATGACGAGCGCCTCGAAATCGAGCTGAACGTTATCAACCAGATGGGTTTCCCCGGCTACTTCCTGATCGTGATGGAGTTTATCCAGTGGTCGAAGGATAACAACGTGCCGGTCGGGCCGGGCCGTGGTTCCGGCGCCGGTTCGCTGGTGGCCTATGCGCTGAAAATCACCGACCTCGATCCGCTGGAATTCGACCTGCTGTTCGAACGCTTCCTTAACCCGGAACGTGTTTCCATGCCCGACTTTGACGTCGACTTCTGCATGGAAAAACGCGATCTGGTCATTGAGCACGTGGCCGAAATGTACGGCCGCAAGGCGGTTTCGCAGATTATCACCTTTGGTACGATGGCGGCGAAAGCGGTGATCCGCGACGTGGGCCGCGTGCTGGGGCATCCTTACGGCTTCGTCGATCGTATCTCTAAACTGGTGCCGCCCGATCCGGGCATGACGCTGGAAAAAGCTTTTGCGGCCGAGCCGCAGCTGCCGGAAATTTACGAGGCGGACGAGGAAGTCAAAGCGCTGATCGATATGGCGCGCAAGCTGGAAGGCGTCACGCGTAACGCCGGTAAACATGCGGGTGGCGTGGTGATTGCGCCTACGCAAATCACCGACTTTGCGCCGCTCTACTGCGACGAAAACGGCAACCATCCGGTTACCCAGTTCGACAAGAACGACGTGGAATACGCCGGTCTGGTGAAGTTTGACTTCCTGGGGCTGCGTACGCTGACCATTATCGACTGGGCGCTGGCGATGATTAACGCCCGTCGCAAGAAGCACGGCGAGCCGCCTGTCGATATCGCGGCGATTCCGCTTGATGACAAGAAAAGTTTCGATATGCTACAGCGCTCGGAAACCACGGCGGTGTTCCAGCTTGAATCGCGCGGCATGAAGGATCTGATCAAGCGTCTAAAGCCGGACTGCTTTGAAGATATGATCGCACTGGTGGCGCTGTTCCGCCCTGGCCCCCTTCAGTCGGGCATGGTAGATAACTTTATCGACCGTAAGCACGGGCGCGAAGCGATTTCCTATCCTGACATTCAGTGGCAGCATGAGTCGCTGAAGCCGGTGCTGGAACCGACCTATGGCATTATCCTGTATCAGGAACAGGTGATGCAGATTGCGCAGGTGCTGGCGGGCTACAGCCTCGGCGGCGCGGATATGCTGCGTCGTGCGATGGGTAAAAAGAACCCGGTCGAAATGGCCAAACAGCGCGGCGGCTTTGAAGACGGCGCGAAAGCGCGCGGCATCGACGGCGAGCTGGCGATAAAAATCTTCGACCTGGTGGAGAAGTTCGCCGGTTACGGCTTTAACAAGTCGCACTCCGCCGCTTACGCGCTGGTTTCCTACCAGACGCTGTGGCTGAAGGCGCACTATCCGGCCGAGTTTATGGCGGCGGTAATGACGGCCGATATGGATAACACCGAGAAGGTGGTTGGCCTGGTGGACGAATGCTGGCGGATGGGGCTGAAAGTCCTGCCGCCGGATATCAACGCCGGGCTGTATCCGTTCCACGTGAATGACGATGGCGAAATCGTTTATGGTATCGGCGCAATCAAAGGCGTGGGCGAAGGCCCGATCGAAGCGATTCTGGAAGCGCGTAATAAAGACGGCTACTTCCGGGAACTGTTCGATCTTTGCGCGCGCACCGATACCAAAAAGCTTAACCGGCGCGTGCTGGAAAAGCTGATTATGTCCGGCGCGTTCGACCGGCTTGGGCCACACCGTGCGGCCCTGATGAGCGCGCTGAACGATGCGCTGAAAGCGGCGGATCAACACGCCAAAGCCGAGGCCATTGGCCAGGCGGATATGTTCGGCGTGCTGGCCGATGAGCCGGAACAGATTGAAAAATCCTACGCCGACGTGACGCCGTGGCCAGAACAGGTCAGGCTGGATGGCGAAAGAGAAACCTTAGGGCTTTACTTAACCGGGCACCCGATTAATCAGTATCTGAAAGAGATCGAGCGCTACGTGGGAGGAATGCGCCTGAAAGACATGCACCCGACCGAACGTGGCAAAATGACCATGGCCGTCGGTCTGGTGGTGGCGGCTCGCGTAATGGTAACAAAACGCGGAAACCGTATCGGTATTTGTACGCTGGACGACCGATCCGGTCGTCTGGAAGTGATGTTATTCACCGATGCACTTGATAAGTTCCAGCATTTGCTGGAAAAAGACCGTATCCTGATCGTCAGCGGACAGGTCAGCTTCGATGACTTCAGCGGCGGGCTTAAAATGACCGCTCGCGATGTGATGGACATTGATGAAGCCCGTGAAAAATATGCTCGCGGGCTTGCTATCTCGCTGACGGACAGGCAAATTGATGACCAGCTTTTAAACCGTCTCCGCCAATCCCTGGAACCTTATCGTTCGGGGACTATTCCGGTTCATCTCTACTATCAGAGAGAGGATGCGCGGGCGAGGTTGCGCTTCGGCGCAGCGTGGCGCGTATCGCCCAGCGATCGTTTATTAAACGACCTGCGATCGCTGATCGGGTCGGAGCAGGTGGAACTGGAGTTTGACTAAAACAGGAATATTATGAGTCTTAATTACCTGGATTTCGAACAGCCAATCGCAGAACTTGAAGCGAAAATTGACTCGCTGAAGTCGGTTGGCCGTCAGGATGAAAAACTGGATATTAACCTGGATGAAGAGATCCAGCGTCTGCGCGAAAAAAGCGTCGAGCTGACCCGGAAAATCTTCTCCGATTTAGGTGCATGGCAGATCGCGCAGCTGGCGCGTCATCCTTTGCGTCCTTATACGCTGGACTATGTCCGTAATGTCTTTACCGATTTCGACGAGCTGGCTGGCGATCGCGCTTACGCGGACGACAAAGCTATCGTCGGCGGCATTGCTCGCCTGGAAGGCCGTCCGGTGATGATCATCGGTCATCAGAAAGGCCGTGAGACCAAAGAGAAGATCCGTCGTAACTTTGGCATGCCGGCGCCGGAAGGTTACCGTAAGGCGCTGCGCCTGATGGAAATGGCCGAGCGTTTTAATATGCCGATCGTGACCTTTATCGATACGCCGGGCGCTTATCCGGGCGTGGGCGCGGAAGAGCGCGGGCAGTCTGAGGCTATCGCGCGTAACCTGCGTGAGATGTCTGGCCTGACCGTTCCGGTTATCTGTACCGTTATCGGTGAGGGCGGCTCCGGCGGCGCGCTGGCGATTGGCGTTGGCGACAAAGTGAATATGCTGCAGTACAGCACCTACTCGGTGATTTCGCCGGAAGGCTGTGCGTCAATTCTGTGGAAAAGCGCGGATAAAGCGCCGCTGGCCGCAGAAGCTATGGGCATTATCGCTCCGCGTTTGAAAGAGCTGAAGCTGATCGATTCGGTGATCCCGGAGCCGCTGGGCGGCGCGCACCGCGATCCGCTGGCGATTGGCGCTTCGATGAAGGCACAGCTGCTGGCCGATTTGGCCGAGCTGGACGAGCTAAGCAAAGAAGAGCTGCTGGATCGTCGCTATCAGCGTCTGATGAGCTACGGCTACGCCTGATAGCTGTCCGATCGCGGAAAGAGCGGGTTCTGAACAATGCGTTGTCTGAGTTAAGGCAGCGGAGCGTTCAGGGCCCGCTTTTTTATTGGACGCAGCAAAGGGCCAGCGAGATTAACAGATTACGGGATGGCATTGCCGTAACAGCGGGTACAAAACTGGTTCAGGGCCGTACGAATTGAGCTCATCCCCCGAATGCTCGTAATCTGGACTGATTAACCTGGCTCGGGAAAACGTTAAAGTTTTGGAAGGCGCCTAGCATTATTGCTGACAGTTTCTCTTTGCCCGGAAGTGGTTAAAAGACGTACACTGGCGATGTCGTTAAAAAACACCATCGCAAAGCAATCTGGTGGAGTGGAGCATAGTATGCATGTTCAGGAACTAAAGCGTATGGCGCGTGAGGAAGAAGCGCATCAGTGTTGGGATAAAATAGGTAAGGCCATTCTTAACCGTGGTAAAACTACGCCTGGCAAGAGCGTCAGCTATAAACCAGGCATGACGGTAGAGGATTTTCTGTCTGCGGCTAATCGCAAGCAGCGGTAGTCACTATATCGATAACAAGTAAGGACGACTTGTGAAAATCCAGGCCACTCTTTCCGATGAGTTCAATCCTGGCAGTTTAGATGAGCCTTTTTCAACTGACTGGATATATCTGACTCCTGACGAACAAAGGACAATCGCCAGGTTTGCAATAGATATTGGTGAAGGCCGCGCTCTGAAAGGAAAGAATAAACCATCATGGGTCAACGATAATTATGAAAAAATCGCTGGTTCAGATGGCTATGAAGAGCAAAATTATTGGCACTATCACTGTGGCCCAACGTGGTATGAAGAAACCTTCAAAGGGCTGACTGTCGATTTAAGATTTAATCCAAACGGCATGGCTTCCGATGAATGCATTCACTATATAAAAAAAAGCGATACACAAATAACTATTATTGGCTATTCAAGGAGGCACATACCTTTCCTCGCTTCAGATTGGGGCGAAAATCCGTTTTTTTCCTGCGAGGAGTAAGCCGCAGATAATTAAAAGTTAACGGTACAGGTTGAAAAGCTTCAGCGCTGAGCGATTAACGGCTTCAATGTTGTATTATTTTCCTGTATGTGAAGCTGGGGCTGTATTTGGGTAATAAAGCCCTTTGTGTTAAGGGCAAGGTTCGTAAAAGAAAAGAGCCTCGCTTTAATAAAAGCGCTTTGAGTTGCACAACCTGGAAACGACAGATTTTGCAATCCAGCCACTTTTCATCGTACAGGCTCTTGTTTATGCCTCTCAATCCACCGCCTGAAAAACCCCTGCCTCAACCTGGGCTGGCGTGACTACGCCCGTATCCAGCACCCAGCCGCTTATCAGCGCCGCTGGCGTGACGTCAAAGGCCGGATTATAGACCTGCGCATCTTCCGGCGCCCATTGCACCTGGCCGAAACTGCCCGCCACGCCCGTGACTTCGCTGGCGGCTCGCTGTTCAATCGGGATGGCGTCCCCATTCGGGCAGTGCGCATCAAGCGTGGTGTGCGGTGCAGCCACGTAGAACGGAACATTATGGTAGTGCGCCAGCACCGCCAGGCTGTAGGTGCCAATCTTGTTCGCCACGTCGCCGTTGGCGGCAATACGATCCGCGCCAACCCAGATGGCATCGACCTGTTTTTTCGCCATCAGGCTGGCCGCCATGCTGTCGCAGATCAGACGATAGGGCACGCCCAGTTCGCCCAGCTCCCAGGCCGTCAGGCGGCCGCCCTGCAACAGTGGGCGCGTCTCATCTACCCAGACCTTTTCCACCCGGCCTTCCTGCCAGCCGCGCGCAATCACGCCCAGTGCGGTGCCGACGCCGGCCGTCGCCAGACCGCCGGTATTACAGTGGGTCAGCAGGCGGCTGCCGGGCTTGATTAGCTTCACGCCTGCCGCCGCAATGCTGTCACACAGCGCTTTATCTTCTGCTACCAGCCGCAGCGCCTCAAAAGTCAGCGCGGTGACAAAGTGCTCCTGAGCCAGCGCCAGTTTCATCCGATCCAGATTGTTCATCAGGTTAACGGCGGTAGGGCGGGAGGCGCGCAGCACTTCCAGCGCATCACTCAGCGCCGGTTTAGGCATACCGTTTTCCGCCAGCAGGGCCAGCAGCAGGCTGGCGGAAAGGCCGATCAGCGGCGCGCCGCGTACACGCAGCGTTTTAATATGTTCGACCAGCGCCGCCACATCGGGCGTGGGACACCAAATCTTCTTTTGCGGCAGCGCCTGCTGGTCAAGGATCCACAGCTGGTTGTCACGAACTTGTAAGCTGGTTGTGCTTAGTGTCTGCATGAAGGTTAAATCCTGGTTGCGTAGTCAGGCCATATTGTGCCAACATGCCTGACGGATGTATAGACGTCTGAACGGCTTGAGGTAAAGAAGGCAGCAGACAAGTTAAAACGTGGAGGGGGAGTTAATGTCGCAATACCGTACGTTCACCGCAGCTGATGCGGTGGAATATGCCCGTGAATTTGGCGGCATTGCCGACCCACAAAGCCTGGTCAGTTCGCAGGAAATTGGCGACGGTAATCTTAACCTTGTTTTTAAAATCTTCGATCGTGACGACGTCAGCCGCATCGTCGTTAAGCAGGCGCTCCCCTATGTCCGTTGCGTGGGGGAATCCTGGCCGTTGACGCTCGATCGCGCGCGCATTGAGGCAGAAGTGCTGCAAATCCACGGCCAGTTTTGTCCGGCGCATACGGTAAAAATTCTGCATTACGATCCGGCGCTGGCGGTAATGGTGATGGAAGATCTTTCCAGCCACGCTATCTGGCGCGGTGAGCAGGTGAAAGGCATTGATTATCCGCAGGCCGCCGCGCAGCTGGGCGAATATCTGGCGCAGACGCTGTTCCATACCTCCGACTTTTATCAGCATCCGTATCAGAAAAAAGCGGACGTTATCCGTTTTACCAACCCGGAGCTGTGCGATATCACCGAAGAGCTCTTCTTTAACGAGCCGTATGAAGTGCATGAGCGCAACGGCTATCCGCGCGCGCTGGAGTCGCTGGTCGCTCAGCTGCGTACCGATGACGAGCTGCGCCAGAAGGTTGCCGGGCTGAAGCATCGTTTTCTGTCGAATGCGGAAGCGCTGCTGCACGGCGATGTGCACAGCGGGTCGATCTTCGTCGCGGAAAACAGCCTGAAAGTGATCGATGCGGAATTTGGCTTTTACGGCCCGATGGGTTTTGACGTTGGCAGTGCATTAGGTAATTTACTAATCAACTACTGCGCGCTGCCCGGCCTGCTGGCGCCGCGTGAAGCGGCCGACGCGCGGGAAAAGCGCCTGGACGACGTGCGTACAACCTGGCAGAGCTTTGCCGAAGGTTTCCTGGCGCTGGCTGCCGAAAAAACGCGGGATCGCGCGCTGGCTTATCCGGGGTACGCCGCCGAATTTTTGGCAAAAGTCTGGCGCGATACGCTGGGCTACTGCGGCACAGAGCTGATCCGTCGTACCGTGGGCATGTCGCAGGTTGCCGATATCAAAACGATTCAGGATGAAGTGATGAAAGCGGAATGCGTCCGTCAGGCGATAACGCTGGGCAGAACGCTCATTCTGGCCGCCGACCATGTCGAAAACATTGATGCGCTGATAGCGCGAGTGCGCCAGAACGGCTGAGGCGTTACGCAAGGCGGTTTCGGCCCGATAAAATGGTGCCAACCCGCCAACCGCGCCCTGTACTGAACATTCGGGCCGGCCAGCGGGGCGGGGATCCCGCTAACGCTGCGGGATTTTGGCTTAATTTACATCTTGAGCAGTTTCACCGTCGCATCAATATCAATTTCATCTTCCGAGAAGATCAGCGTGGTGCCCTGGAAGGTGGTGATCGCCAGTTTTTTCAGCGTACGCATTTCTCCTGGCTTAACCGATGATTTCGGCCGGATGCTGCTCATCAATACGCCCACGGAAAGCACCGGATTTTCTTTATCAATACGGGCATCGACCGGCACTTCTTCGCTGAACACCACGTAATTTTTAATGGCGGTGAGCTTCAGGCGCTCGCCTGCAATATAGATGTATTTGCTTTCCGGGACGACTTTCACCGCATAGGCTGACAGCCCTTTGCTGTTGGTGGTAGGCTCGAAAGTTACCGCCGCATCTTTTTTAATCAGGTCTGGGTTGGCGACCTTAATCACATGAAAATAACGGTTATCGCCGTTTTCATCTTTGATAAATCCGAAGCCTTTATCTTTAAACCAGGTTGTGATCGTTCCGTTCATCGCCATTACCGCCTACTTAATCGATTATCTACTCAGTTTTTGCAGCGCGCAGTGTAAAGCACAATGCCCGCGCAGACTACGCCTTTACTTTAAGTCTGGACGATAATTTTCGGCTATGCGAGGCCGACAAAAGCGCGGCGAGGGTGAGGGAAGTATTGGCGTGACGGAGAGAAAGCTAAGCACGGGGCGCAGACAGATTCGTCAGCGGGCTGAAAATTCGTTATCATCCGCAGCCACTCTCCGTGCGGTAACCCGATGCCTGTGATCCCCGACACCTTTATTGCTCCGCCGTGCCATGACGAAATAGCTATCCTTTATCAGGACGAGTATCTGCTGCTGATCGCTAAACCCGCCGGGTTGCTGAGCCTCTCGGGGAAAAACCCGCAGAATCTGGATTCGGTGCATCATCGGCTGGTAAAGCTATTTCCCGGCTGCACCCTGGTTCACCGTCTGGATTTCGGCACTTCCGGGCTGATGGTGGTTGCGCGCACTAAGGCGATCAATGCCGCTCTTTGCCAGCAGTTCAGCCAGCGCGCCGTAACCAAGGTGTACAGCGCGCTGCTTTGTGGACATGCCGATGATGACGAAGGGGTGATAGACGCCGCGATTGCCAAAGATCCGGCGCTGTTCCCGCTGATGTCAATTTGCGCCACCCACGGCAAGCCCGCTCGCTCCGGCTATCGGGTCGTTGAGCGTTTTTATCATGAGCTGGAAAACGGAACGTCGCTGCCGCTGACGCGAGTACAGCTGACGCCGGAAACCGGGCGCACCCATCAACTCCGCATTCACTGCCAGCTGCTGGGCCACCCTATCTGGGGATGCGATCTTTATGGCGGACGCCTGCTGCCAGGCACCGAACGGACGCCGCGCATGATGCTGCACGCCAGCGAACTGCATTTCGTTCATCCCGTTAGCCAGCAGCGGATAGAAACCCGTCATGCCAGCCCGTTCTGAAAGCGACCCCGTCCGGAACTAACGCAAGAGCGGCTGGATGAGGTCAGATAACCCCAGGCCGCAGGCGTTTATTACCACATCAGATCGTCAGGCACTTTAAAGTCGGCATACGGATCTTCTTCATCCTGCTCTTCCTGACTCAGGGTGCTGTTTAATACGATGCTGCTCGCATCCCGCTGCGCAATTTTATCGGCTACGCTCGCGGGGATAATAGCGTACTGGTGCTCGCCGCCGTTATCACTCGTGAGACGAGCGATGGCGAGGCGACCGCTTGTCAGCTGCGCCTGAGTAAGCTTATCCACGGTAATTTTCTTAATAAGATTGTTATCCGTGAAGTTAAAATCAATATTGCCTCTTGCAACAACGATCCTGTTCATTTCAATCAGCTGCTTCACCTGAGCCCTATACTCTTTGGATAAAGCCGCCTGTTTCTGCTGCTCGTTTAGCTGCTTATCGCGCTCAAGCTGGGCTTTTTTATTTTCTTCCACGGCCGCTCTTGCCTCGCGAGCCTGAACCCGTGATTTTTTAGCCGTTCTCTGGACCTTATCCATTTTTTTGCTGGTCACTAATCCAGCTTTCAGCATCTGCTCTTGTAAGGTAAGTTTTGTCATTTTCGTTTCTGAGGCTGTTGAATAATTCAGGGATTATACCTGTAATTTTTAAGGCTGTACCGCGTTTCACCGTGCGGTATGGCATTGCCGGAGGGCGCTGGCATCGGCCTGGCGGGCCGGACGCCGCACCGCGCCAGACTTTAAGGGATTAATAATGCGCGGCGATTTGTCGGGCCAGGCTACCTGCCGCAGAGTTTTTAAAAAGTGCGCTTGCGCAGTCAGCCTCAGGGGCCGCATGCATTGAACCTACATTGGTGAGAAGGGCGACCGCACAGTTGGCTTTTTCATACCACCATACGCAGGCGCTGGCGCCGAGCACGTTGCCGCCATGTCCTGTAGCCGGCCCGCCATCGGTATTTATTCTGAATAAGCTTAACCCCATTTCTCCGCTATCGGCCGGCAGCCAGCGCTGCATTGCCGCCATGCTTTCAGGGTTGAGCAATTTTCCATTTTTCAGCGCCAGTATAAAAGTCATCACATCCTGTGCGGTAGAAACGATGCCGCCGGCAGCCCACTCAACGGACAGATTAACGGCGGAAACGTCCAGAAGATCGCCAGGCTCTGCCTTGAAATAAGCTGAGATCCCGGCATTTTTAATAAAATGCGCATCCAGCCTGTGAAATCTTTTCGCCAGGTTTTTCCTGCCTGAAGAAAACGACGTTTCAAGAAAGGTATTTTTTAGCCGCAACGGGCCGATGATTCTTTGGCGCAAGGCTTCTTCGAACGCGTGGGAGGTGACTTTTTCAATCAGTAAACCCAGTAACGTAAAGTTGCTGTTGGAATAGTGAAAGGCTTCTCCAGGCTGGCAGAGCGGGCTTTTCCCCCGGATAAAGTCCAGGTTTTCCTCCGGCAGCCATATCTTATCCGGTTTGACCTCCCGACCGCGCGCTGCATAAATCCATGCCTGCTGGTTTTCCCAGCTGGGTATCCCGGAATAATGTGCAAGCAGCTGCCTGACGGTAACGGTTTCTGCATTGGCGACGCCTGCCAGGCTCTCTTCCGCCAGCCAGTCTGCGAGGAAAGCGTCAAGCGTCAGGGAGCCTTCTTCAACCAGCTGCAGGATGATGACCGCTACAAAAACCTTGGTGATGCTGCCAATGCCAAACAGCGTTTCCGGCGTGGCCCTGAGGTGATTTTTAGCATCAGCGTAGCCCGCTGCCGCCTGCCATATTAGTTTATCGCCTTTGCCAATAGCCATAGCAAGGGCGGGAAAGGTCTTCTCTGCCCTTTGATCAAGCAAAGCCATTAATGCCGCTTCGGCTGGATACATGTTTCCTGTCCCTTTATCTGCTTCGTTTCGCCTTAATTTTAAACCGGGTTCAGGAAAGCAGGCGTGTAGCCGATCTGCACAAAGAGGGCCTGCTTGAGAAAGCGGAGGCGGTTAAGCCAAAAAGGGAACCGTTTCCGGTTCCCTTATTCCATTGCCGAGGCGGCTACCTTTCACGACGGCTGCCGGACAACTCAGGCGGCTTCCGTTTTGCGTTCAGTTTCTGCCTGCGGCTGGCTTTTCTCCGTCCGATCCCTATGCAGAGGATCATCTTGCTGCTTTACCGGCTGCGTTGCCAGTGCATCCGCCTCAAACTCGTCCACGTTAATGGAGCGCAGGCGACTGGCTTCGGCACGCGTCAGCACGGCGGCCTCTTCTTCCGTCAGCCATTTTTCCACCAGGCCTTTTTGCGCCAGCTTGTCCAGACGGGTAAAGGAGAGCGGCTTTTGCGCTTTCTTATTCAGCCTGTCATGGATAGCTTCCGCCGCTATCACGTCCGTTAATGCTTCTTCCAGCTGGCCTGCCGGGTTATTTTCGCCCGGCGTCAGATACTGGCCGCGCCCTAAGCGAGTACGTGTGGCTGAAGGCACTTGTAGAATACGCGCCAGCTGATGGTCAAGCCGGTCGGAAGGCGCGCGGCAGTGGCGGCCTAGCGGGAAGACGACAACCTGCAACAGACCCGCGACCAGCCGGTTCGGGAAGTTGCGCAGCAGATCCTCAATAGCGGTTTCGGCCTGGTTCAGCGCATCCTGCACGCCCCAGTGCACCAGCGGCAGATCGGCCTCGTTGCGGCCTTCGTCTTCATAACGCTTCAGCGTGGCGGAGGCGAGATAAAGCTGGCTGAGCACGTCGCCGAGGCGTGCAGAAATGCGTTCGCGGCGCTTCAGGCTGCCGCCCAGAACCGACATCGAAATATCAGAAAGCAGGGCCAGGTTGGCGCTTAAGCGGTTCAGATGCTGATAGTAACGGCGGGTTGCATCGCGGGTCGGCGTTTTACTGGTGCGGCCAGCGGTCAGCCCCAGCCACAGGCTGCGCAGATTATTGCTGGCGACGTGGCCGACATGGTGAAACAGCGCCTGGTCAAACGCGTGCAGGTTATGATCCTGGGCCGCCGCCATTTCCGCCAGGATATAGGGATGGCAACGGATTGCGCCCTGGCCGAAGATGATCATGCTGCGGGTCAGAATGTTCGCGCCCTCAACGGTAATGGCGATCGGCGCGCCCTGATAGGCTCGGGCCAGGAAATTGCTTTTGCCCAGCATAATGCCTTTACCGCCGGCGATATCCATCGCATCCATAATGGCGCGCTGACCGCGATGGGTGCAGTGATATTTTACGATGGCGGAGAGCACCGCCGGTTTCTCGCCCAGCATAATGCCGCTGGTGATCAGCGAGGCGGCCGCGTCCATCACATAAGCGTTTCCGGCGATGCGCGCCAGCGGCTCTTCGATCCCTTCCATCTTGCCGATAGGCAGACGGAACTGGCGACGGATATGGGCATAGGCACCAATAGCCAGCGCGATGCTTTTCAGGCTGCCGGTGGAGTTGGACGGCAGCGTGATGCCGCGTCCGACCGAGAGGCATTCCACCAGCATCCGCCAGCCCTGACCGGCCATCGCCGGCCCGCCGATAATATAGTCAATCGGCACGAAAATAGCGTCGCCGCGCGTCGGGCCGTTCTGGAAAGGTACGTTGAGCGGGAAGTGGCGCTTGCCGATTTCCACGCCCGGCGTCTGGGTAGGGATCAGCGCGCAGGTAATGCCCAGCTCTTCTTTTTCGCCCAGCAGATGGTCGGGATCGGAAAGCTTAAACGCCAGGCCCAGCACCGTGGCGACCGGTGCCAGCGTGATATAGCGCTTGTTCCAGGTCAGCCGCATACCCAGCACCTGCTGGCCCTGCCACTCGCCCCGGCACACCACGCCCACGTCCGGGATAGCGCCCGCGTCGGAGCCCGCTTCCGGGCTGGTCAGCGCAAAACAAGGGATCTCCTGGCCGCTAGCCAGCCGGGGCAGATAGTAATCTTTCTGCTCGTCGGTGCCGTAATGCTGCAACAGCTCGCCTGGGCCAAGCGAGTTAGGCACGCCAACGGTAATCGCCAGGATACCGGAAACGCCCGCCAGCTTTTGCAGCACGCGCGCCTGGGCATAGGCGGAGAACTCAAGGCCGCCGTACTCTTTTTTGATGATCATCGCGAAGAAACGCTGCTCTTTCAGATAAGCCCACAGCTCCGGCGGCAGGTCGGCCATCTCATGGGTTATCTGAAAATCATTAGCCAGTCGGCACGCTTCTTCTACCGGGCCATCCAGAAAAGCCTGCTCTTCCGGCGTCAGCCTTGGCTGCGGATAGTCATGCAGTTTGTTCCAGTCCGGCCGTCCGCGAAACAGATCGCCTTCCCACCAGGTAGTGCCGGCGTCGATCGCTTCTTTTTCCGTGCGCGACATCGGCGGCATCACTTTCTGGAAGGTCTTCAACATCGGTCTGGAAAAAAGCGCCTGCCGCAGCGGCAGCACGTTGAAGGGCAGCAGAATAATCGCTAACGGTACCAGCAGCCACGGCGTCCAGACGCCAGCCATCGCCCAGGCTGCCGTCCAGAGCAGCACGAGCAGGCTCGCCAGCCGCAGGTTAACACGGTGATAAAACAGCGCGCCAATGAGCAAAATTGTCGCCACGCAACTGAAAACCATCATAACCATCGCTCCGTAAGTTGTAAGAGGTCTGACCTGTTAGCTACAGATGTAATAGAGATGATTTTCTTTATCAATCTATTTACATGATAATTACAACCTGGCTCACAAAGCGCGACCGGCACAGGGCAAAGCGCCGCGTGAACGGGCAGGGCGCTTTTCGCCCGCGTGGCAACTTGCTAAACTGCCGCAGACCTCACCTAAAAGGACTCTCCCTATGTATCAGGACATCATTCGCGCCGAGCTGAGTGAAGCACAGGACACGCTCAATAATTTCCTCAGCGATGACGCCAATATCCATGCTATTCAGCGTGCTGCGGTACTGCTGGCGGATTCATTCAAAGCCGGCGGCAAGGTGCTTTCCTGCGGCAACGGCGGTTCACACTGCGACGCCATGCACTTCGCCGAGGAGCTGACCGGCCGCTATCGCGACAACCGTCCCGGCTATCCGGCAATCGCTATCTCCGACGTCAGCCATATCTCCTGCGTGGGCAACGATTTTGGTTACGATCATATCTTCTCACGCTATGTTGAGGCCGTGGGCCGCGCGGGCGACGTGCTGCTGGGCATTTCGACTTCCGGCAACTCTGCTAATGTGATTAAAGCGGTAGAGGCGGCGCGCGCGCAGGGAATGAAAGTGATTACCCTGACCGGCAAGGACGGCGGCAAAATGGCCGGAACGGCCGATGTGGAAATCCGCGTGCCGCACTTTGGCTACGCCGATCGCATTCAGGAAATTCATATCAAAGTTATTCATATCCTGATCCTGCTGATTGAAAAAGAGATGGCGAAGTAACTGACGCGAGGAACGGCTATGTGCGAACTGCTCGGGATGAGCGCGAATGTCCCTACGGACATCTGTTTCAGCTTTACCGGGCTTGTGCAGCGCGGCGGAAAAACCGGCCCGCATAAGGATGGTTGGGGCATCACCTTTTACGAAGGGAAAGGCTGCCGGACGTTTAAAGATCCGCAGCCCAGCTTTAATTCGCCGATAGCGCGCCTGGTGCAGGATTATCCGATAAAATCCTGCTCGGTGGTGGCGCATATTCGTCAGGCGAACCGTGGCGAGGTGTCGCTGGAAAACACCCATCCTTTTACCCGCGAGCTGTGGGGACGCAACTGGACCTACGCGCATAACGGCCAGCTGAAAGGCTATCGCGGGCTGGAAACCGGCCCTTTTCGCCCGATAGGCGAGACGGACAGCGAGCAGGCGTTCTGCTGGCTGCTGCATAAGCTGACCACGCGCTACCCGCGCACGCCGGGCAACTGGCCGGCGGTGTTTCGCTATATTGCGGAGCTGGCGACGGAACTGCGGGAAAAGGGCGTATTTAATATGCTGCTGTCGGATGGCCGCTATCTGATGGCGTTCTGCTCGACCAATCTGTTCTGGATCACGCGTCGCGCGCCGTTCGGTAAAGCGACGCTGCTGGATCAGGACGTGGAGATAGATTTTCAGAAGCAGACCACGCCGGATGACGTGGTCACGGTGATCGCCACTCAGCCCTTAACGGGCAACGAAACCTGGCACAAAATTGCGCCAGGCGACTGGGCGTTATTTTGCCTCGGAGAGCGCCAGCGCTGACTGGCTGGTGGCATCGTTCAGCAACGGGCTGTTCAGCACGTACTTGCCGCCGCTGACGCCCATTGCCGGCGGCTGGCGGTTTTTCACAAACTCGGCGTAGCCGGGCTGGAGCTGCTGCCAGAAGCTGAAATAAACCGAATAGCGATGGCGCTGCAGGTTGCTGTCGGTCATGCGGAATGGATAAATGCTGACGGCCACGCGCGGCTGGCCGTTGCGCAGCGCCGCTTCCACATAGCGATAGATATCGTCGATATTGGCATCCGTCATGGCATAGCAGCCCACGGAAACGCAGTTCCCGTGGATCATCAGGTATTTCCCTTCATAACCCTGCTGGCGGTCATATTCGTTCGGAAAACCCGTATTAATAGCGCGATAAAAGCGGCTGTCCGGCTTCAGCTGGGAAAGCCCCACGCTATAAAACCCTTCCGGACTTTTAAAATCGCCCTGGCGACGTTTAGGGCCTAACCCGCCGGAGAAATTACAGATACGGTAGCTGTCGAGCAGCCGATATTCGGTGCCGATTTTGCCATACAGCTCAAGCGTGCGTTCTTCTTTAAAGATCTGAATATAAACAGGTGTGCCGAGTAACTGCTTCTTTAACTCTTTGCTTACCGGCGCCAGAGGAGCGATCGGTGCGACCGGCGCGCTGGCGAAAACAACGGCTGGCAGAAAAAACATCGCAAACAGCAGTGCGATTTTGCCCATTCTGGTTCCCTTGATAGTAGGGTTGATACGCCGTCCGAAGACGTGGTTGACTCGCAGTTTCGGAAATATCCGTAAAAGCTGCGTCACATTAGCATTGTCTATTTTTTTATCAAGAGAGCCGCGTAGAAAAAACCGAGAAAAGTTGCGCCAGGCCGCTGCCGCTGCGCTTCGGCCGCCCGTTAACCTGTTGAAAACGCGCTCGCTGCCTGTATACTTATCCAGTGCTGGCGGAGGGGCGAATGCGCAAGATTATACATGTAGATATGGACTGCTTTTATGCGGCGGTGGAGATGCGCGACGATCCCAGCCTACGCAATATCCCTATCGCTATTGGCGGCAGCCAGCACAAGCGCGGCGTGATCAGCACCGCTAACTATCCCGCCAGGAAGTTTGGCGTGCACAGCGCGATGGCGACCGCGACGGCCCTTAAGCTTTGCCCGCATCTGAAAGTGATCCCCGGCCGTTTTGACGCTTATAAAGAAGCCAGCGCGCATATTCGGGATATTTTCTCGCGCTATACCTCGCTTATCGAACCGCTGTCGCTGGACGAGGCCTACCTGGACGTTACCGACAGCCCGCACTGCCACGGATCCGCCACGCTGATGGCGCGGGAGATCCGGCAGACCATCGCCCGCGAACTGGATCTCACCGCGTCGGCCGGGGTGGCGCCGATTAAATTCGTCGCAAAAATCGCTTCGGATATGAATAAGCCGGACGGCCAGTTTGTGATCACGCCGCAGGAACTCCCGCAGTTTCTGCTGACGCTGCCGCTGGCAAAAATACCCGGCGTCGGCAAGGTCACCGCGAAAAAGCTGGAGGAGCTGGGGCTGCACACCTGCGCCGACGTGCAGAAAACGGATCTGGCCGCGCTGCTAAAGCGCTTCGGCAAGTTTGGCCGCGTGCTGTGGGAGCGCTGTAACGGCATCGACGAGCGCGAGGTGGTAACGGATCGCCTGCGTAAATCGCTGGGCGTGGAGCGCACGCTGTCGGCGGATATTCATGAATGGGAAGCGTGCCTGGAAATCATCGATTTTCTCTATGCGGAGCTGGAACGGCGGCTAAAGGTGATTAAGCCCGATCTGCTGATCGCCAGGCAGGGCGTAAAGCTGAAGTTTGACGATTTCCAGCAGACGACCCAGGAGCACGTCTGGCCAGTGCTGAATAAAGAAGACCTGATCGACGTGGCGAAAAAAACCTGGGAAGAGCGGCGGGCAGGGCGCGGCGTGCGTCTGGTCGGGCTGCACGTAACCTTGCTGAATCCGCAATTGGAAAGACAATTACTGCTGGGGATTTAATGCCGCGTACGTTGCCCTGAGCGAGATTGCGAGCGGGAGAGAAAACGGGCGAAGCGTGGTGCTTCGCCCGTCCTGTTTTACTTAGCCGGGATCGCCTTCAACAGCGCGGTCAGCAGCTGCCAGTAAAGGCCGACGCTGCCGATATGCACCTGCTCATCCGGCGAGTGTGGGCCGGTGATGGTGGGGCCAATAGAAACCATATCCATATCCGGGTACGGCTTTTTAAACAGGCCGCATTCCAGACCCGCATGGATCACCTGAATATTCGGCGCTTTGTTAAACAGCTTTTTGTAGGTCTCTTCCACCAGCGCCATCACCGGCGAAGAGGCATCGGGCTGCCAGCCTGGATAGCTGCCTTTCGCCACGGTTTTCGCACCCGCCAGATCGCCCAGCGCCGTCAGCGTTTCCACCAGGTAATCTTTGCCGCTGTCGATCAGCGAGCGCACCAGGCAGTTGATACGCGCTTCGTCATCCTTAATCGACACCACGCCGACGTTCAGCGAGGTTTCCACCACGCCTTTCATCACATCGGAGTTGCGGATCACGCCGTTTGGCGTACTGTTCAGCAGCGCAATAAAGGCGTCGCGGCTGATGGTGGACAGCGCCTGGTCGTTAGCGGCGATATTTTCCACCACGATGTTGATGTTTTTCTCTTTCAGACCCAGCTCGTTGCGCAGGGTTTCCAGATAATGCAGCGCCATGCCTTTTAGCTGGTCGAGCTTGTCGGCCGGAACAGCCAGCGTCGCCATCGCCTCACGCGGGATAGCGTTACGCAGCGTGCCGCCGGTGAAATCCACCAGGCGCAGATCCAGCGCTTTGGCGTGTGCGAACAGGAAACGGGCCAGCAGTTTGTTGGCGTTGCCCAGGCCCAGATGAATATCCGCACCGGAGTGGCCGCCCTTCAGGCCTTTCAGGATCAGCTGGATATGCTCGTAACCGGCCGGCACCGCTTCGCGGCTCAGCGGCAGCGTGGTGGTAAAATCAATGCCGCCCGCGCAGCCCATATAGATCTCGCCTTCCTCTTCCGAGTCGGTATTGATCAGAATATCCGCCTGCAGCCAGCCCGGTTGCAGACCGAAAGCGCCGACCATGCCGGTCTCTTCGGTCATGGTCAGCAGCACTTCCAGCGGGCCGTGCTCGACGGTTTTATCCGCCAGCACCGCCAGCGCGGACGCCATGCCGATGCCGTTATCGGCGCCCAGCGTGGTACCGCGCGCCTTGACCCATTCGCCATCAACCCATGGCTGAATTGGATCTTTGGTGAAATCGTGGGTGGTGTCGTTGTTTTTCTGCGGCACCATATCCAGATGCGCCTGCAGCGCGACCGGCTTGAGGTGCTCCAGCCCTTTGGTGGCCGGCTTGCGGATCAGAATATTGCCCACTTCGTCGCGAAAGGTGACAAAACCCTGCTCGCCAGCCCAGCTCAGCACATAGTTAGCCAACTCTTCCTCATGATAAGAAGGATGCGGGATTGAACAGATTTTGGCGAAGATATCCCACAGCGGCTGTGGTGACAGTTGAGAAAGTTCGGACACGTTAAATCTCCTGTGTCGACATCCCCGGCCAGCGGCGCGGGAGTGAGCATTTGTGATAGGGTTGGTCAGTATCTGACGCAGCAAACCCAAAGAATATCATTGTTTCCAGAGGCATGCTTAGTTCGCTTCGGCAAAAAAGCACCTTCCGGGCTATCCTGTGCTGGTTTTTAGCGGCTCAGATCTCTATAATTCCGCGCAACCCATCCCATTGTACATTTTTAAGCCGTTATTATCGGCCGGGACTCCTTTTATGAGTGAAAAATACGTCGTCACCTGGGACATGCTGCAAATCCATGCCCGTAAACTGGCCCAGCGCCTGCTTCCTGTCGAACAGTGGAAAGGCATTATTGCGGTCAGCCGCGGTGGCCTGGTGCCCGCTTCGCTGCTGGCTCGCGAACTCTGCATCCGCTATGTCGATACCGTGTGCATCTCCAGCTACGATCACGACAACCAGCGTGAAATGCACGTGCTGAAGCGCGCGGAAGGCGACGGCGAAGGCTTTATCGTAATTGACGATCTGGTCGATACCGGCGGCACCGCTCAGGCGATCCGCGATATGTATCCAAAAGCGCGTTTCGTGACTATTTTCGCCAAACCGGCCGGTCGTCCGCTGGTGGACGACTATGTCGTGGATATTCCACAGAATACCTGGATTGAACAGCCGTGGGATATGGGCGTGGTGTATATCCCGCCAATCGTAAAAGGTTGATTTAGCTCAATCAAAACGCCCGGTTCCGCCGGGCGTTGCGCGTTTTACGGTTCGCGTCAGCCGACAGGCTGCTATAGACTAAGACGATTCTCCGTATGTCGAAGGATCGTACTATGTCGCCTAAAAATCTCAGCGAAGAACTCTTTAAACCCCGCTTTAAGCATCCTGAAACCTCCTCCCTGATCCGGCGCCTGCATCATCACAAGCCGCTGCCGCTGCATTCCGCGCTGGAAGGCGACAGCCATGCAGGCTGGTATCGGATGGTTAATCGTCTGCTCTGGACGTGGCGGGGACTGTCGCCGCTGGAGATTGGCGAAGTGCTGGCCAGGATAGCCAGCAGCCGCGCCGACCACACTGATGAACAGCTGCTGGATACGGTGATTGGCTATCGCGGCGGCAACTGGATCTACGAATGGTCGCAGCAGGCCGCGCGCTGGCAGGATAAAGCCGCCTCGGCGGCTACCGATGCCGAAGCGGGCCAGTGCTGGCTGCACGCTGCTAACCTGTACGGCGTAGCGGGCTATCCGCATCTGAAAGGCGATGAGCTGGCCGATCAGGCGCAGCAGCTGGCGAATCGTGCCTATGAAGAGGCCACCTCAAGACTGCCGGGCGAGCTGAAAGAGCTGGAGTTCACCATTCCCGGCGGCAGTTCCATTTTTGGCTTTTTGCATATGCCGGAAAAAGCCCGCGCGCCTTATCCTACGGTGCTGCTGTGCAGCAGCCTGGATTCACTGCAAACCGATCACTATCGCCTTTTCCACGACTACCTTGCGCCGCGTGGCATCGCAATGCTGACCATCGACATGCCTTCGGTCGGCTTCTCTGCAAAATGGAAGCTGACGCAGGATTCCAGTTTTCTGCACCAGCAGGTGTTAAAACAGCTGGAAAACGTTGCCTGGGTCGATCATACCCGCGTGGCCGCTTTCGGCTATCGCTTTGGCGGCAACATTGCCGTGCGGCTGGCCTGGCTGGAAGCGCCTCGACTGCGCGCCGTGGCCTGTCTGGGGCCGGTGGTACACAGCCTGCTGTGCGATAGCGCGTTGCAGGACAGCATTCCCGAAATGTATATGGACGTGTTGGCCAGCCGGCTGGGCATGGCATCGGCCGCCGATTCCGCGCTGCGGGTCGAGCTGAGCCGCTACTCGCTGAAAACCCAGGGGCTGCTGGGCCGCCGCTGCCCAACGCCGATGCTGTCCGCTTACTGGCCGAACGATCCTTTCAGCCCGGCGGAGGAATCAAAGCTGATCGTGAATTCCTCGCTCGACGGTAAGCTGATGCCAATCGCACTTTCGCCTGTATTGAGCAACTTTGATAAAGCATTACGTGATATTGTTGACTGGTTAGCTAAACGATTAACACGCTGAGTGGCTAAATATTAACGCTTAGCGAAAACTAACGGGCTCAACAAAGGAGTTTTAACAATGGCGTTACCGAGTGGGCATCCCAAAAGCCGCTTAATGAAGCGTTTCGGCACATTAGGACCTTATATCCGCGAGGCCAAATGTGTGGATGAGCGCTTCTTCTTCGACTGTCTGGCCGTTTGCGTCAATGTGAAACCTGCGCCGGAACTGCGTGAGTTCTGGGGCTGGTGGATGGAGCTGGAAGCACAGGAAGATCACTTCAACTATGAGTATCACTTCGGCCTGTTCGATAAAGAGGGCAACTGGAAGCCTTCGGCAATTAAAGGAAAGGAAAACAACGAACGCCTGGAAGAGACGCTGCGTAATTTCCACGTGCGCCTGAAAGCGCTGCTGGAAGAGCTGGAGCTGGGTCTGAAACCCGCTGCGGATTTCGCTGACGAGCCGGTAAAGCTGACCGCATAAAAAAACGCAGGGCGGCGCTTAATTGCTCCCTGCGCTTTTGTCTGCGCACCCATAAAAAAAGGCTGGCGATTGCCAGCCTTTGCTTACAGACACATAACGAGGGGCACAACAACCGCATCCGTGCGGCTCACATTTAAATCAGAACTGGTAAGTTACGCCTACCGCAACGATATCGTCGGTATTCTGCGCCAGCTTATTATCGTCATCCAGCAGGTTGATTTTGTAATCCACAAACGCGGACATATTTTTATTGAAGTAGTAAGTCGCGCCCACGTCCGCAAATTTATAAATATCCGCATCGCCCACGCCGTTCTCAATATCTTTCGCTTTGGTTTGCACATAGGCCAGAGAAGGGCGGAAGCCGTTATCAAACTGATACTGTGCCACCAGCTCGATATTTTGCAGATAGTTAGCGTAACCGTTAACGGCAACGTTGGCGTCATTAATGCGTGCCGTGCCGCTGATGGGCGACATATTGCGCGTTTCGGCGTAGGTGGCGGCCAGGTAAACGCTGTTGTTGTCATACTTCAGGCCGGTCGCCCAGGCATCCGCCTTGTCGCCGCGACCGTAAACGCTGGCCTGCTGACCGTTGGTGCGGTCGGAAGAAGAGATAGCGCCATTAATCGTCAGGCCCTGCATCAGCGTATAGGCTACCGACGCCGCCATGCCGTCGCCGTTGGACGTGGCGTTAGAGCGGCTGCTGCTCTCATTTTTGCCCTGATACTGCAAGGCGAACTTCAGGCCGTCGACCAGACCAAAAAAGTTGGTGTTGCGGTAAGTCGCCACGCCGTTGGTACGGGTCAGCATATAGTTATCAGCTTTGGTATACGCGGTGGCGCCAAATTCCGGCATCATATCGGTATAGGCTTCCACGTCGTAAATCAGGCCGTAGTTACGGCCATAGTCGATGGATCCGTAGTCGCCGAATTTCAGACCGGCGAAGCCTAAACGCGTTTTGGTGCCGGTGGTGCCGTCGCTTTCCGCGTTGTTCAACGGCACGTGATATTCCCACTGGCCGTAGCCTGACATCAGGTCGTTAATCTGCGTCTGGCCTTTAAACCCAATACGTACGTAAGATTTGTCGCCGTCATTGCTGTCCGCGTCGCTTAAATAATGCATGGCTTTCAGCTTGCCGTAGAAATCGAGTTTATTACCGTCTTTATTATAAATTTCTGCGGCCTGGGCTGCCGTGGTCATAGCCAGAGCGGCGGTCAGGATTGCCAGTGCGCTTTTCTTCATTTTGTTGTTATTCCCAAATGAGTAAAATTTTAAATGGCCCGATGACGTTGTTCGGGGCACGAACGTTTTACCCTGAGGAGATGAAACTTTTATTACATTTATTCTCACTTCTTGTTAATTCCCCGTTTCTGGACTAGCGGCTTGCACCGTGTTTTTACGCCTTTTCGGGCGGCGGCTGTTGGCTTCCGGCACCACACCTGATAAAACGTCTTCTTCACCTTTTTAAAGCTATGGCAGGAAACAATGAGCAGCAGCCAGACCCTGGTCGTTAAACTGGGGACCAGCGTATTAACCGGCGGATCGCGTCGGCTGAACCGGGCACATATTGTCGAACTGGTGCGTCAGTGCGCGCAGCAGCACGCGGCAGGCCACCGGATTGTGATCGTTACCTCAGGCGCAATGGCCGCCGGACGTGAGCACCTGGGCTACCCGGAACTGCCGCCGACCATCGCCTCAAAGCAGCTGCTGGCTGCGGTGGGGCAGAGCCGGTTGATCCAGCTGTGGGAGCAGCTCTTTTCCATCTACGGCATTCATATCGGCCAGATGCTGCTGACGCGTGCCGACCTGGAAGATCGCGAGCGCTTTCTGAACGCGCGCGATACGCTGCGGGCCTTACTGGATAACCATATCGTGCCGGTTATCAATGAAAACGACGCGGTGGCGACGGCAGAAATTAAAGTCGGCGACAACGATAACCTGTCCGCGCTTGCTGCGATGCTGGCCGGGGCCGACAAGCTGCTGCTGCTGACCGATCAGGCCGGCCTGTTTACCGCCGATCCGCGCAATAATCCGCAGGCGGAGCTGATCCGCGACGTGCACGGTATTGACGATGCGCTGCGCGAGCTGGCGGGCGGCAGCGTCTCCGGCCTGGGAACCGGCGGTATGGCGACCAAGCTTCAGGCTGCCGACGTGGCCTGCCGCGCCGGTATCGATACCATTATCGCCGCCGGCAGCCGCGCGGGCGTGATTGGCGATACGATCGACGGCAAGCCGGTCGGCACCCGCTTCCACGCGCTGCAAACGCCGCTGGAGAACCGCAAGCGCTGGATCTTCGGCGCGCCGCCGGCGGGCGAGATCACCATCGACGACGGCGCGCTGGCCGCCATGCTGGAACGCGGCAGCTCGCTGCTGCCAAAAGGTATTCGGGAGATCAGCGGCAACTTCTCGCGCGGCGAGGTGATCCGCATTCGCAGCCTGCAAGGGCGCGACGTGGCGCACGGCGTCTGCCGCTATAACAGCGATGCGATGCGGATGATAGCCGGGCACCATTCCCAGCAAATTAGCGAAATTTTAGGCTACGAATATGGCCCGGTCGCGGTTCACCGTGACGATATGATCGTCAGTTAAGGAGCAGCAGATGCTTGAAGAAATGGGTAAAGCCGCGAAAGCCGCTTCTTACCAGCTGGCGGTGCTCTCCGCCGCACAAAAAAATCAGGTCCTGATGACCATTGCGGATCGTCTGGAAGCGCAGAGCGCGGACATCCTGGCCGCTAACGAGCTTGACCTGGCGGACGCCCGCAAAAACGGCCTGAGCGAGGCGCTGTTGGATCGCCTGATGCTTAATCCTGCCAGGCTGCAAGGGATTGCGAACGACGTGCGTCAGGTGTGCCATCTGGCCGATCCGGTCGGCGTAGTGATGGACGGTGGCGTGCTGGACAGCGGGCTGCGTATTGAACGTCGGCGCGTGCCGCTGGGCGTGGTGGGCGTGATTTATGAAGCGCGTCCGAACGTGACGGTGGATGTCGCCTCGCTGTGCCTGAAAACGGGCAATGCGGCGATCCTGCGCGGCGGTAAAGAGACTTATCGCACCAATGGCGCGACCGTGCGCGTGATCCAGGACGCGCTGAAGGAGCACGGCTTACCGGCGGGCGCGGTACAGGCGATTGAAAGCCCGGATCGCGAGCTGGTCAACCAGCTGCTGAAGCTGGATCGCTATGTCGATATGCTGATCCCGCGCGGCGGCGCTGGCCTGCACAAGCTGTGCCGCGAGCAGTCGACCATTCCGGTGATCACCGGCGGGATCGGCGTTTGCCATATTTTTGTCGATAGTAACGCGGACGCTGCGGCGGCGTTAAACGTGATCGTTAACGCCAAAAAACAGCGTCCCAGCGCCTGTAATTCCGTAGAGACGCTGCTGGTGCATACGGCGATAGCCGAGGCGTTCCTGCCTGCGCTAAGCGCGCGTATGCAGGATGAAGGTATTAATCTGCACGCCGATCCGCGCTCGCTGCCGCTGCTGCAACAAGGCCCGGCGGTGGTCAGCGCGGTGACGGAAGAACAGTATCGTGACGAATGGCTGGCATTGGATCTCAACGTGAAGCTGGTGGACGGACTGGACGAGGCTATCGCGCATATTCGTGAATATGGCACGCAGCACTCCGACGCGATCCTGACGCGCAGCATTGTGAACGCAGAGCGTTTTGTTAACGAGGTTGATTCTTCAGCGGTATACGTTAACGCCAGCACACGCTTTACCGATGGCGGGCAGTTTGGCCTGGGCGCGGAAGTGGCGGTCAGCACCCAGAAGCTGCACGCGCGCGGCCCGATGGGGCTGGAGGCGCTGACCACCTACAAATGGGTAGTTTTCGGCAACGACACCGTGCGCAGCTGATTGCGTGGGCCACAGGGAAGTGGCTTACATTCCACAGGGAGATAAGTAACTGAACTGAAAAGGAAGGTTCTGATGATTACGTTTTCCCAACTGCTTCCCTTCGCGGCTATCGCTTTTGGGCTGGTGCTGACGCCAGGCCCGAATATGATCTATCTGCTTTCCCGTTCCCTGTGCCAGGGCCGCCGCGCGGGCTTTGTCTCGCTGAGCGGCGTGGCGCTCGGTTTTATTTTCTATATGGTTTGCGCCGCGCTGGGGATCACCGCGCTGGTTATGGCGGTGCCGCTGGCTTATGAGGCGCTGCGCATAGCGGGTGCCTGCTATCTGCTCTATATGGCCTGGCAGGCTGTTTTCGGCGGTAAATCGCCTTTTGCGCTGCGCGACCTGCCGCCCGACAGCACCCGTAAGCTGTTTACTATGGGCCTGTTGACCAACCTGTTAAATCCTAAAGCGGCGGTTATTTACCTCACGCTGTTGCCGCAGTTTATCCGACCGGAGCAGGGCGACGTATTATCCCAGTCTTTGCAGCTTGGCTTTACCCAAATCGCGATCAGTATGCTGGTTAATGGCTCACTTATCTTTGCCGCTGGCAGTATTGCTGGCTTTCTGGCACGGCGCCCAACGTGGCAAAAGCTTCAGCGCTGGCTGATGGGCACGGTGTTAACCGGCCTGGCGATGCGCATGCTGTTGGAAGGGCGGAAGTAACGCGGAAGGACGAGCAGACCGCGAACCGCCAGACAGGCCAGAAGAGAGTAAGAAAAGCAGAGCAGGCAAAAAACGGGGCGAGCGTTACCTGTTGATTATAAAGTCATCATTTAGTCCGCAGGCGCTTGACTCCGCGTCAGGTTTTTTTTAACGTAGTGACCGCAGTATCCCTCCTGAAAGCCGATATAGCTCAGTTGGTAGAGCAGCGCATTCGTAATGCGAAGGTCGTAGGTTCGACTCCTATTATCGGCACCACTTTCTTAATAAAATCAGCGTTTCTTCAGCGTCTTGCTAAATGACAGCGTGCTTTTTTGCATGTTTATTACTTCATATCCTTCTTTTTGAGGCTGGCAATGGCTAAAAATGTCGGGACGCTTGTACGGGTGTTTTTTGGTCAGGATTACGATCTGTTTGGCGAAACGATAGAAGAAATACTGGACAGCTACTTAGAAACCGAAAACTCCAGGCTGAACAAATAGCTGGCGCTCCAGTGAACATACCGTTATCTGCTTACAGGCGGCTTTAGCAGGATAAATGCTGTCTGATACCGGCATTGCGTGGAGGGTTAAGGTGAGCAGTACGAAGCCAGTCAGGATGGTTAGCTCCCGGCCATGCAAAAAACCGCCTTGGTGGGCGGTCGGTTAAATCATTGCTTATTAAGCCGGCCGGACCCTGGCCTTTGTAGGATATCCGTCACGCCCATTATCATGAGTATGGTCGGGATCAGGCTCAATTATAACGATATAATCTGCATCCTTACCATCGCGTACTAAAGTTACTAACTCTCCGGCGCGAGGTTTAGTGTCAAAATCATGCTCCTCTTCAATGCCTGTATCCTCAAAAATCACAGTAATTTTCATTTCCCGTCCTCTTTCTGATAAACCGCGTGGTAACTCTGGGGTGTTTTACTGACCCTTCCTTATAGAATTTTAGCCTATCCTGAAAAGCTCCCCTGAGCTCAGCGGATTGCAGGTAAAGACCGCGCCCTCTGGATCTTCGTTGAGATGAGGCCTTTCCGGGCTGCAGCAAGATGCCCCGGGCCGTAGAAGCGCTATGGGAAATTTTCGTAGAGGGTCAAATTTGGCCAGCAAAGCTGTCTCGTCACTCAGGGAAGAACCATCGGCAGAAAACAAAAAGGACAGATCCCTGCAACACGCGGTTGAGGGACATGCTGCCCGATTGTATCTCGCTGTACAGCCGATATCCGCTTCTGGCGTTTAGCAGCCCGGCAAGGATAAAAAGGCGCTCTTCGTCTTAGAGCGGAAAGCGGGTATTTATAAAAAATATCAGTTAACCTGACGGGCATTCCACTCGTTGCGGGTAATTTCCCAGAGTTCGGAATCAAGCAGGCCGCTGACATATTCTTGCTTCCCCGTCCTGATAAGCCGCATACCGCTACTGGCTGAAATAAGCTGTGATCGGCTATTGAGTGCAGCCTTCGGAGCTCGCAGTAGCGGCTTATTTAATTTATTAAACCAATAATCTGTAACCACAGTACTGGCCTCACGCATATAGCCCTGCCTCTGATACTCCGGCGCCAGCCAAAATCCACGATTATTATCCTCAACGTCATAAAGACAAATTAAACCCATAAGGTCATCAGGTGCCTCACGACGTCTGATAGTCCAGAACCAGGCGATTCCTTTTGCCATATCGGGCAGTGCAACGTTATTAACGTAATTCTCAGCGCCGTTATCAGGATAAGGCCATGGTACTGAGGCGACCATATAGCGGACAATCTCCCAATGCGGGTAGAGCTTTTGAATCTGAGGCGCATCTTCTGCAACCAGCGGTTTAAGCCACAGACGTTCCGTTATGAGCGTAGGTATCTGCATCAGTCAATTTCCTTTTGTGTATTTCGACGTTTTCGAACAGTGACGTCAGCGGCTGCGGGTTCTTATCATTAAGAATGGCTCCCGGTCACACCAGAAGTCCGGTTTACAAACTGAAGGTTCGTCACATGCCGGGTCTTCTACTGTCGCTAACGCTACGACGCTACCCACGTCAGTACAGCTGGGTGAACTTATTCTTAATGTCTTCCATCTGCGGTCATTCCTGTCCGAAAACGAAAAGAAATTCTCAGCGCAGTGCTGCATCCCGACATGATGAAGGTGCCGTTAGCCGACAGACCGGGCGCAAAATCATTCCAACGCCCCCTCCAGTCCTGAAGGAGGCGCAAAGCATTATTTAAACAGTTTCTGCACGAACTCGGCATAGGCCGGACGCCAGACATCCATCTCATGGTTTAAGCCAGGATACATTTTATAGTCGAACCTGATGTGCTTTTTCTCCAGCTCGTTTTTCAGCCCGGCAATATCCTGGCCGGTAACGGAATCTTTTTCGCCCACCACCACGGTGAAGTTATGCAGCTGCCTGTTAATCTCCTCGGGCCTGTCGAGCTGACGAGCAATGCCTGTATCCGGCACCGTTGCGCTGGTTACGCCGCTCAGCGTCGCCAGCCAGCCAAAGCTGTCCAGATGGTTCATGCCGGAAAAGAGAGCCTGAAAACCGCCTTGCGATAAGCCGGCCAGCGCGCGGCCGTTCGCATCCTGGCGTACGTTAAATCGGGCGTCGACCAGCGGAATAATATCGTGCATGAGTTCGCGGTCTGCGGCTTTGGCATTAAGAAGGTAAAAAGTTTTGCGGCGATCTTTCGGCGGGAAATTTTCCGGGATTGCCTGAGCGATATCCGTTTCTGTATCCGGGACAACGACCAGCATCGGTTTGATTTTGCCTTCGGCCAGCAGGTTATCCATGATTTGCGGCAGGCGTCCCTGGTCAATAGCGGAAAGTCCGGTATCGCCAAAGCCATGATAGAAATAGAGCACCGGCAGCGGTTCGCTTTTGCCGCTATAGCCCGGCGGCGTCCAGACAAACATCCTGCGCTCTGAATGCAGCTCTTTTGAGTGGTAAGTCATCGTCAACAGATCGCCATGCGGCACGGCGCGATCGTCCAGAATACTGCCCGGCACCAGGATCAGGCTGGTATTGACCTGGCGCTGCGGCTTCTGAAAACGGCTGCCGGTATCGACAGAACGAAAGCCGTCTACATCAAAGTAGTATTCGTACAAATCCGGGGCCAGCGAGCCGCTTTTCCACGACCACACGCCGCTTTTATCCTTGCTCATATCGTGAGAGACAAAGCTATCCGGGGAGGAGCCGGTAATGACTGATACCCGCTTTGCATCCGGCGCGAAAAGACGGAAGGTCACGCTTTTATCTGCGTTTACCTGCGTCACGTAACGGCTAACCGGCACCGATAAATCAGGCGTGGCCGGAAAAGGCGCGGCGGCGGCAGGCATAGCCGCACAGCCCAGCAGGGCGGTGGCGGCCAGGGTCAGGCAGGCGATGTTGTTTTTCATTTTAAGTCCCTTATTTTTTTATACACAACCTTTGAACGGGTACGACTGGCAGGTCAATCAGAGCGCCTGCTGTAAACGAGGCGGTTGGCCTGGTCGTTATCCAGCGTATCAACAGAACGCTTTTTGTCCAGGCGGGTTTGCATCTGTTATCGGGGAAAGGGGTGCTGATACTGTCAGGCGGGGCACGATCGCAGAGGCGAGGGCATCACCTCTGCTCAGATAATTACACGCTTTAAAGCATTACCACGGCGCGCGATTTTGATCGAAATAGAAGCCAGCGGTGGTCTCTCCAGGCGCCTGATCCGCCAGCCAGACAATACCGGCGGCAGCCTCGGTAACCGTTCTGGGGCCGGAATGGCCGTTGAAATCCGTGGCGGTATAGCCCGGATCGACCGCGTTCACGCTGATACCGTAAGCGGTAAGCTCTTTAGCGAAGGCGACCGTTATCGCATTAACGGCCGTTTTTGAACTGGTGTAGCCCATTGCCTGTACTTGGGAATAAGGATGACTGGGATCGGCGACCCATGTCAGCGAGCCCAGCCCGCTACCGATCATAATAACCTTGGCCTCCTGCGCGGCTTTAAGTAGCGGAATAAAAGCCTGCGTGACCCTGATAACGCCAAAAACATTGGTGTCGTATACCGCCATAATATCGCTGATGCTTTGCGCGCTCGGGGCTACCGGCTGCGCGCCCGAAATGCCGGCATTGTTGATAAGAATATCCAGCTTCCCGTCTTCCTTTAGCACCTGCTGAACAGCTTCCTCAATACTTTCTGTTTTGGTGACGTCAATAATAACCAAATGGGCGTTGATGCCCCATCCGGTAAGTTTGTCTACGGCAGCTTGCCCACGCTCTTTGTCGCGGCTGCCCAGCCAAATTTTGTAACCCAGCAGGCCCAGCTGTCTGGCCGTTTCGAATCCGATGCTTTTGTTCGCGCCGGTAATAAGAACACTTTTGTTTTTCATATGCGGGCTCCAGTCAGTTTGATTTTCCGTTACGGAAAGCAGTGCGTTGTCTGATTTATAACCTGTGCGGCGCTGTTTGATAATCGGGTGCAATACGAATAAGGTGATCGCAACAGCGAACAATCACGGGAAAGGGCAATGGATGAGTTAGCGGTTTTTCTCGCTGTTTTTAAAGATAAGGGCTTTCGGGTAGCGGCAAAAAAGCTGGGCCTGTCGCCTTCCACGGTCAGTGAAAGGATCACGGCGCTGGAGGTGAGGCTTGGCGTGCCGCTTTTTATTCGTACCACGCGTAGCGTTATGCCAACCGAAGCAGGCCGGACGCTGGCTGAACGAATGACGCCGCTGCTTGATGAAATGCGATTGGTGCTTAACGACGTTGCCAGCTCTCAGCAAGAGGTGCGCGGCACGCTTAAATTGAACGTTACCGGCGCGGTCATGGTTGATATCTTACCGCCCTTGCTGGACCGTTTTCTTAGTCGTCATCCGGGCTTACACGTAGAAATCATGGTGGATGACCGTCTTATTGAAGCAACGGCCGAAGGCTGCGATGCCGGTATCCGTTACGGCGAGCATCTGGCAAAAGATATTATCGCTGTCCCCATAGGGCCGCGAACGCAGCGGCTGGCGCTGGCTGCCGCACCTTCTTACCTTGATTCACAAAGCGCTCCTTCGCATCCTGGAGAGCTGGTTGACCATGACTGCATTCGCCTGAAATATTCAAGCGGCGCCCTGATCCCGTGGGAATTTGAACGCGATGGCGAAACCGTCAGCGTCAATCCCGCCGGGCGTTTGACTATCGGCGTTAACGGCGCTGCCGCGGCTATCGATCTGGCACGCAGCGGCAAAGGCGTGATCGCTACTTTTGAAAACTGGCTGCAACCCCATTTCGCTACGGGCGAGCTGCTGCCGGTGCTCCCGGCATGGTGGACCGCGTTTGAAGGCCCCTGGCTTTACTTCCCCAGCCGCTTTATGTCCGCGCCGCTACGCGCGTTTGTGGACTTTCTCGCCGGGGAACGCGAGGGGCTTCAGGATCGGTGAAACAACTGTATCGGCACTTTAAGGCAGCCGGGCAGGATTACCCTGGCAACAACTTTAAGGCAGCCGAACAGGGCTGCCCTGTCGGTACCTTAAAGCCGCCCAATCCGGCTAGCCATCCTCCGCCAGGCTAAGGCGGGCCGCCGCGACATCAGCCAGAACGGAAAGCGCCAGCGAGCTGGCATCGCGAGCTTTGGGGAACAGCCCAATGGGCGCTTTGATGCGGGCGATATCCGTATCGCGCCAGCCCAGCTCGCTGAGTTTTTGCACGCGTCTGGCATGGGTGCGCTGGCTGCCCAGCGCGCCAATGTAAAACGGTCTGGCCGTCAGGGCGGCCTGCAATACCGGCAGCTCGCGGTTCAGATCGTGCCAGAGCAGCAGCACGGCGGTATGCGCATCTATCTGTCCGGCAGCCTGGGGATCGAGCGCTTCGCAGAGGTGCACATCATAGCCCGCCGCCTGAGCGAGGCTGGCCGTGACCTGCGCCTCTATCGAACGGCCAAACACAATGGTGCGCGTACAGGGGCGATAGCCGGTGGCGAAAAAATCGTTGTGCCAGCCCGTCCGGATAAGCGAGGCGTCGCTCTGTAACCGCTGGCTTTGCGGAAAGTAGCGCAGCCCCGCAGGCTGACGCTGCTCCAGCAGGTTCAGCATGTCCAGCAGGGGCCGCGCGCCGCGCAGTTTATGGATGCTGAGCGTAATGCCGCCGCCGCAGGGAAGCACAATATCGAACCAGGGCGAGCCTTCGCCATACATCACCTGACGGTCGCGGCCGCAGGCGATAACCGCCATCGCTTCGTGAGCGACAGCGGCCTCCACGCAGCCGCCGGAGACAAAACCGCAGTACAAACCGTCTTCGCGCACCACCATCTGCGCGCCCAGCGCACGCGCCGCGCCGCCGCGGATCGCCACCAGCGTGACCAGCGCCGCCGCGACGCCCGCTTTTAACGCTTCTACCGCGAAGCGCAGGATAGCGGCGCTGTCGTCGGTCAGCAGCGCCTGCTGCGGCACCGGGTTCGCTGGCGCAGCCTGGTCGCTAAGGAAAGCCTGTTGCAGCATAGCGCCTCCTTAAACGACATCTGGCAGCGAAGCGAGCAGCTTATCGAGCGTAACGGGATAATCCCGCACCCGCACGCCGGTCGCGTTATACACCGCGTTGACGATAGCCGCGCTGACGCCGCACAGGCCCAGCTCGCCCACGCCTTTCGCCTTCATCGGTGAGGAAACGGGGTCGGTGTCATCCAGGAAAATGACTTCCTGTTCCGGCACGTCGGCGTGAACCGGCACTTCGTAGCCCGCCAGATCGTGATTGACGAAGTAGCCCAGCCGCTTATCGACTGCCAGCTCTTCCATCAGCGCGCCGCCCAGGCCCATCGTCATCGCGCCAATTACCTGGCTACGGGCGGTTTTAGGGTTAAGGATACGGCCCGCAGCACACACGGCCAGCATTCGACGCACCCGGACTTCACCGGTCGCCCTGTCCACGCCCACTTCAACAAAGTGGCCGGCGAAGGTGGATTGCTGATACTGCTTTTCCAGATCGCCAAACTCGATGCTGTCTTCCGCCGTTAGCGTACCGTCCGCTGCCGCATCGGCAAGACGAGCGCTGCGCTCTCCGTCGCGTACCTGTTCATCGGCAAAGGTCGCTGTGTTCGGATCGAAGCCAAGCTTGCTGGCTATCGCCTCGCGCAGCTTGACGCAGGCGGCATAAACGCCCGCAGTAGAACTGTTCGCGCCCCACTGGCCGCCGGAACCGGCGGAAACCGGAAAGCTGGAGTCGCCCAGCCGCACCACCACTTTTTCCAGCGGCACGCCCGCCATCTCGGCCGCCGTCTGGGCAATAATGGTATAGCTGCCGGTGCCGATATCGGTCATATCCGTTTCCACGGTAACGATGCCGTTGGCATCCAGATGTACTCGCGCGCCGGACGTCATCACCATGTTATTACGAAAGCCTGCCGCCATGCCCATGCCGACCAGCCAGCGACCTTCTTTTACCTGTGCGGGCGTAGCGTTGCGGCGATCCCAGCCGAAGCGCTCCGCGCCGGTGCGCAAGCATTCAACCAGCTGACGACGCGAGAAAGGGCGGTCAGGATTGGCAGGATCGACCTGGGTATCGTTAAGGATGCGGAAGGCCACCGGATCGATACCCGCTTTCTCCGCCATCTCATCAATGGCGATCTCCAGCGCCATCAGGCCCGGCGCCTCGCCCGGCGCGCGCATGGCGTTGCCTTCGGGCAGATCGAGCTTCGCCAGCCGCAGGCCGGTGAAACGGTTCGCGCCGGCATAAAGCAGTTCGGTCTGCTGCACCGCCGTCTCCGGCGTGCCGCCGGGCAGGTTGCCCGACCAGCTTTCATGGGCGATAGCGGTGATATGACCAGACTGGTCGGTGCCGATACGAATATGCTGGATGGTGGCCGGGCGGTGCGTGGTGTTATTAGGGATAACCGGCCTCGGCAGCATCACCTTTACCGGCCTTTTTGCGGCACGAGCGCCCAGCGCGGCCAGCACCGCATCGCTGCGTAAGAACAGTTTGCCGCCGAAGCCGCCGCCGATATAGGGCGAGATCACGCGCACGTTCTCTTCCGGCAGCTTCAGCGTTTTCGCTAAGTCTGTTCGGCACCAGTTAATCATCTGGTTAGAGGTCCAGACGGTCAGCTTTTCGCCCTCCCAGACCGCCATAGAAGCGTGCGGCTCCATCGCCATATGGCTTTGATCCGGCGTGGTGTAGGAAGCGTCAAGCTTCAGCGCCGCCGAGGAAAAGGCCTGGTTGAAATCACCGACGTGGGTATCCGGCTGGTCTTCCGGCGCTTCGGTGACGCCAGGTTTTTCCGCAGCGAGATCCCAGCTACCTCGTTCACGGCGATACTGCACGTCAACCAACTGGGCGGCCGCGCGTGCCTGCTCAAAGGTTTCCGCCACTACCAGCGCCACGGCCTGGTGATAGTGCTCAACCTCCGGCCCGCCCAGCAGCGTGGCGGTATTTTTTTCGCCCTTGCCGAGGCTGCCGGCGTTTTTCGCCGTGACCACGGCCAGCACGCCCGGCGCGCTCTGCGCGGCCTGAAGGTCCATCGAGGTGATACGCCCCTTAGCGATGGCGGCACCGACAACATAGCCATAGGCCACGTTGGACGCTTTATCGTGCCATTCATAGGCGTAAGTCGCGGTTCCCGTGGTTTTCATCGGGCCGTCGATACGATCGTGAGGACGCCCTACAACTTTCAGCTGATCGATAGGGTTATCGCCTGCGGGCTTATCGAATTTCATATTTTATGCCCTCGCTTCCGTCAGTACCGAGGCGAGCGTGCGCTTCGCCAGGAGCAGCTTGTATTCATTTTCATGGGTGGGGTGCGCGTCGGCGAACAGCCGATCGTAAACCGCCTGCACGCCATGCGGCAGCTGTGCATCCGCCTCTTCCTGCCGCCAGGGCTTATGCGCCACACCGCCAGCCGCAACGCGCCCCGTGCCATCAGGCTGCACGACAGCAGCAATCGACACCAGCGCAAAAGCGTAAGAAGCGCGATCGCGCACCTTGCGATAGATATGCGTGCCGCCGAGCGGGCGGGGCAGGGTAACGGCGACAATCAGCTCGCCCGGCTTCAGCGCGGTTTCACGGTGAGGCGTGTCGCCCGGCGCCAGATAGAAATCGCTGAGGGGAATACGGCGTTCGCTACCGTCCGGGCTGACCGTTTCCACCACCGCATCCAGCAGCCGCATGGCAACGGCCATATCGCTGGGATGGGTGGCGATACAGGCTTTGCTGGCGCCAATCACCGCGTGTTGACGGCTGAAGCCTTCCAGTGCGGCGCAGCCGCTGCCAGGCAGACGCTTATTGCAGGGCTGGTTGGTGTCGTAAAAATAGGGGCAGCGCGTACGCTGAAGAAGATTGCCGGCCGTAGTGGCCTGATTACGCAGCTGGCCCGACGCGCCGGCAAGTAGCGCCCTGGAAAGCACGGCGTAATCGCGGCGGACGCGCTCGTCGGCGGCCAAATCGGTATTGCGCACCAGCGCGCCGATACGCAAACCGCCGTCGGTCGTGGGTTCAATTTTATCCAGCGCCAGATGATTGACATCTATCAGATGGGAAGGCGTTTCAATTTCCAGTTTCATCAGGTCGAGCAGGTTGGTGCCGCCCGCAATAAATTTAGCGCCGGGGGTGCGCTGCGCGCTGGCTGCCGCCTCGGCGGGCGTTTTCACACGCTCATAGGTAAAGGCCTTCATGCTTTCTGGCTCCCGGCGACATCTTCGATCGCGGCAAGAATATTGGAGTAAGCGCCGCAGCGGCAGATATTGCCGCTCATTCGCTCCCGCAGCTCATCCGCCGTCGCTTCCGGGGATGACACCAGATCGAGCGTGACGTGGCTGGGAATGCCCGCTTCGATCTCTTTCAGCACCGCCACGGACGAGCAAATCTGGCCTGGCGTGCAGTAGCCGCACTGGTAGCCGTCATGTTTCACAAAGGCGGCCTGCATCGGATGCAGGTTGTCGGGCGTGCCCAGACCTTCGATCGTGGTGACCTCGGCGTCCTGATGCATCACGGCCAGCGTCAGGCAGGCGTTCAGCCTGCGGCCATCCACAAGCACGGTACAGGCGCCGCACTGACCGTGATCGCAGCCTTTTTTCGTGCCGGTAAGGTGCAGGTGCTCGCGCAGCGCATCCAGCAGCGTGGTACGAGTGTCAACGTTAAGCTGTTTGCTCTCACCATTCACTTTTAGCGTCAGGGGCAGCATTTCCGGCGCGCGGGCGGTTGGACGTTCGCTGTCGCCCAGCGCCGCACCGGGCGCAACTGCCGCCGTAGCCGCTGTTGCCGCGCTTACTTTCAGCAGCGTGCGGCGCGTCAGGTGAAAAGGGATATTTTCATATTGGTTACTGGCTTCGCCCGTGGTGCGGCGAAACGGCTGGTTCTTACTGTTATTGCCTTGGTTGCTCATGCCAGGCCTCCGGTATGCAAAGAGAAAGGAACGACAAAGTAGGTAGGGACTATTTCTGTTTTTAGAGCATTAAGCATAGACGCTACTGGCCGGGGGATAGCCTTTGATTCCGCAATGCTGTTGTGAGGGAAATTAATTAATGAAAAAGGATAAAGTTTTAGCGGCGGCGGTCGACTATTTCAGGGCTGGTTCTTTTGTTGGTTCGCACAAGTTAAGACTTATCCTAAACGGCAGTTTTTGCAGATTTTTATGCAAGTCGCTTTAAAGTTTTGCCAGGGCGTGACGATAAAGAATACAGACGGTGACGGGCATCCTGGCGCCGTATCCGAACTCTGGTAAAAATTTTAAGGAAACGACTATGTCCGTTATCAATACTAACATTATGTCCCTGACCACTCAGAACAACCTGAACAAATCACAGGCTTCTCTGAGCACCGCTATCGAGCGTCTTTCTTCTGG